>JBAXYW010000006.1:0-24819 GCA_041670605.1 Lentisphaeria bacterium | reverse complement strand
CTTCAGGCATCGCAGCGTCCACGAAGAGCTGTCCCATCCCCACGCTTTTGCTTCTTCCCGATTTTTTATTTTTTCAAGCAGACCCGGTAGCAGGATGCTTTCTCATCCAGAGTAAAATATTCCGGATGTTCTTTGAATAAAGTATTCAGTTTTGCATTATGAGCCCCATACAGTCGCGGATCAAAATCCGGTTTGATATTATTTAGATATGCACCTACAGCTGACAAGGTCGCCCAACCCGAATCATCCAAGGAACGTTCGATGGCGTCTTTCAGTAATTCCAGGGGGAGCTCATCCTTAGCATTCAGCACCTTCGCTGTTTTCGCTTTCAAAACCTTGGCGTTTGCTTTATCGTTTTTCGCCGAATCAACCGGTTTAGCGTCAGCAACTGCCAACGGCAATTGTGCTACGGGAGGGGTTTTATTGGTCGAAACAACGTTCTTTTTGACAGCCGTTTTTTTGCCCTTGCCAGCGGCTTTGGGGACAGCTTTGTCGTCATCGATGACAGCTGCAGGAAGCTGCACTTCCTGTTGTTGTCGCAGTACTTCCACGTAGGTAAAGCGATGACAGGCATTACGGAAGGCTTCCGGTGTCTTCTGTTCACCAAAGCCATATACCTTCAAACCGGCCTCCCGGATCCGCATCGCCAATCCGGTAAAATCACTGTCGCTGGAAACAAGACAGAATCCATCAAAAAGACTGGAATGAAGCAAATCCATCGCATCAATAATCAATGCGCTGTCGGTTGCATTCTTGCCTTTCGTATAAGCAAATTGCTGCATCGGCTTAATTGCATATTTATTCAAGGTCAGCTTCCACTGTGAACTCAAAGGAGAGGTAAAATCCCCGTATATGCGCTTCACCACGGCTTCCCCAAGACCGGCAATCTCGGCCAACAGGCTTTCGATAATTACCGCAGGGGCATTTTCTGCGTCAATCAGAACTGCAAGTTTGATTCCAACAGATTCATTATTCATCGTAACACACCACCTTTTTGTGGGAGATACTTGTTAGCAAAAGGCAAAACATATTGCCGCACCGCGTGACCGTTTGTAGTTCAGCTTTAGCCTGCGTTTCCGTTCTAAAAACCTTTTTCTAAGGCCTTCGATTCTGCTGATGGGAAGGATCGCCAATCGATAACCATACCGAGATTATGTTCTGTGTTCTTGTCCAACAACTTGTAGGCCTCGAGGATATTTTCTTGCGTAAAACGGTGAGTGATATAGGGGGTCACCTTCAGCCAGCCCCTCTGGATCAAATGGCGGACTTCCTCGGTATCCGTTGCACTGGTTCCACAGGTTGTTTTGATGGTCAACTCCTTGATCTTAATCTGATCCAAGTCGATGGCACGGTGGTCAAGATCAAAATATTGCGCCTGCAACAGTAAAGTTCCCTGATAACGAACAAACTTTACATATCGGTCGATGGCAGCTGGGACGCCAACGGTATCCTGCAGAATGTCAAAGCCATCCGGCGCATAGGCCTTCAGCTTCGCCTCAAGATCAGCATCGTTGCCATCCAGACAGAGAAAATCAGGAAATTGCTTGTTCACAAAAGCCACATGTTCAGAATCCGTGTCAATCAAAACGGAATAAGTTCCGCGCAAACCAGCGATTTGTGCAGCCGACAAGCTGACGATACCCGCTCCGATATGCAACATCTTCTGCCTCGGCTGGACTTGCAACGCATTCACACCACGGTTGCCGACGGCGACTAGAATGCTAAATACGACCTGTTCAGCAAGAGCCGGATCCATATCTCCATGCCCCAGAATTGTATATCCCCCGGGAGCTGAAACGCTGTGGGCGATGTGAGCCCCAAACATATTGATGACCGGAGCCATTACCTTGTTACTGGATCCGTAGACGATATCACCGATTTTATGGGAACTGACACTGGAGCCAACAGCCTCAACAATGCCGATACGATGATATCCTGGAATACAGGGGAAACGCGTGCCAATATGCTTACCACGCAAGGTCCAGCGTTCTGTACCCGGAGAAACAGCCGTCCATAGGGTGCGAACCAGGATGTCCTCTGTCCCGAGATCAGCAATTTCAACCTCCATGACTTCATAAGCATTTGCGGCAGTAAAAACAACGGCTTGGCTTTTCATCACTTTCCTTTCCCTGAGGTAAAACCCTGGGTTGAATCCGAAAAATGGCACAGTACGGAATATTAAATCAGATATCAAATACGATTTTGACGGCTTCCTTGCGTTCAATCATATCAAAGCCTTCGGAAATCATGCGCAAGGGCAGGCGATGGGAATAAAGGTCGTCAAGGCGAACCATGCCATGCCGGATGGCGCTGAGCAAGTAGTCATGCGTCCACACCTCGCCGGTATTTCCCCCAAGCAGCTTGTCCCCGGGAATATGCGAGGCCACCGGATCATCCGTCGGATAGGTCGCATAAGCACTGACCTTCCCCTCTGCGGACAGCGCAAGCAAACATTTTTCAATATATTGCGGTGAGCCGGTAGCATCAATCAGGCGCGACACCCCAGCACCACCGGTAATTTCCATCACCGCTTCCCGGATATCCTGTTTTTCAGTATTAATCACATAATCAGCACCAATCTTTTTGGCGAGGGTCAACTGCCAATCCTTGCGAGCTGCAACAATCAGCGGATAGCCGCCAAGCAGCTTGATGCCACGACAAAACGCTAAGGCGACCGAACCTGCGCCCAGCAACAAGGTTGCAGTATTCAAAGTGACCCCGACGCTGTGTGCATAACCAGTAACTTCTTTCAAGGTAATCAGCTGTACAGCATCTGCGGGATCCAACCCCAGATCTTCAGGAACAATGAGTTGATACTGCGAATAGCTGTTGACTGGAGCTGTGGCATCGTCGGCCCGCCAAGCTGCCGCATCGGTCACCAGTCCATATTCGGCAAAACCGCCCCACATCGAGCTAAAGTCACCGATCCGGTCACCAGGATAGATCGGCGTCGGGCGCAAAACCATGTCACCACACTGATAATTCCGGACTTTTTTGCCGGCCTCGATAACCACGCCGATGCTTTCATGCCCGAGAACCCCGGGATATTCCTGTTTCCAAGGCAACTTGTTATGAATATGCTTCTTGTCCGTACCAGTGCAGGAAGCACATAAAAGATGCTTGCAAAGACACTGGTAGTCATTCGGTTCCGGCATGGGAATCTCATCAATCCAGACTTTCCCCTCGCCATCGGTAATCGCTGCTTTCATTGCTGAGCCCTTCTTTTATGCTTCCTTAAACCGGGAACAGATCTCCTAAACAAACACTACAATAGTATCGTACCTGTTGAACTTTTGTCAAATCAGGGAAAATGGATCTGGTATCTACAGAGTCCATGTTTACAAAAAAGCCCTGTGACGGGGTTAACGGTCACAGGGCTGGGGAGGTTTCTGAAATTCAAAAAAACTTACTCAGCTTCTTGCTCTTCAGCCTGTTGTTTGTTTTTTTCGATTTCGGCCTGCAGTTTTTGGATTTCCTCGTCATTGGTTTTCAGATAAAGGGTAAGGTTGGAGGGATTGAACTGGTAGTTGCGTTTGGGATGTACCTGATAGATATTATACAGGGCATTAACTACGAGCGCCCAGCGTTGCGCCAAGGCATCATGCTCTTTCTGAAGAGTGGCTTTGCGCGTTTCGTCACCTTCCTTCTCAATGATTTCTTTCAACTCAACAATCCGTTTAGCATAAGTGTCACGCGCCTGAATCGCCCGGGCAAAAACTTCCGTAATCGTGCCGACGCGCAGATAAATAGTCGATTTGACACTGTCATATTCATAGGAACGATTGCCACCCAGACCAAAAATCACATCCATATAAGTCGTGGCTTCGCCTAGAGCTTTACGAGCCTGCGCCAAATTTTTGCTGATTGTAGTCGCTTCTTCGCCAGTACTTTCCTTCAGCTTCACAGTCTCCTGTTCGATAAAACGAACCAGCAAAGCCCGCCGTTTCAAAGCCTTGGAAAAAGCCTGTTCCATGGTCACCAAGGGCAGCAGCTTATCTTCCAAATTCGCTTCAGCTGCCGCCGTTTCTTCGGCCTGCAAACGATAACTACCACACAGCAACATCACGACCACAGCACCCGTAAAAAATTTCTTCAAATTCATTGCCAATTCCTTTCCATTTTTTTATTCGACCTTTATTCTGCCATAGATTGCCCTACAACAGAATCCAAAAACCGATTTACTCTACTCTGGTTTTTTTTATTTACAAATCATTTTTCGAAAAAGCATCGGATATCTCTGGTAATCGGTCGCTTTCTCTCCCTTACTTCAAGCTTGGACTTTTCATCTTTCAGAAGACAACTACAATATTCAAGCGTTTTATACCGAGATGGAGAGATTTTTCTGTAGTTATTATCAACGCGTGGAAAGTTCAGGTCTATAACGCCTATCCGTTGTTGAATCTATATGGAATGCGGGAACATAGCTCCCGCTCCACAATGCCTGTCCACAAAAGGGCTCTCTAGCGACTATCCATAAGGAAACTCTACTGATTTTTCCTACCGTACTACAGTTCGATCATCGGACACTTTATGATTTCGGGATTATATTATATTACTTTCTAAGAGTTTTCTGTTTTGGTGGAAAAAACCTGCAACCTGTACACTTGTGGTACAAGCCGCGTTTCCATCTCCGACAATTTGGCATGTTTATCAGATTACTTCCATGGAGTCGCAGGGTCTGATGCACCACGCTTTGGAGAATAATTTTTCGCACATAGCAAGCATGTCCTGCAGTGCCCCTCCGGAGCTCCAGTTTTTTGGAAAGTGCCCATTTCTGAATTGTTGACATTCCTATCGATTTTGTTTGTGGACGAAAGTCCACTCCAAGTTTCTCTGTCGTTTTCTTGATATCAGGCTGTTTTTAAGCAAGTAATGATTTTTAAACCTGTGAGATTCTGGCCGTTGGAGAATCGGCTTTGCCATTATTCCTGGGGCAGCTGTTCACGAGCTGGGCATTTGCCGTATCTGGCGGAGCTGTTATCTCTTCCGGATGATGGGCGGCCTCTGGCGGAGCTCTGGATCGGCGCGCATCCCTCGCGACCGTCCACCGTGCAGATCAACGGCCAAAACATCTTGCTCGACCAGCTGATTCATCAGTTCCCAGAGGAAATTCTGGGACGGCACTGCTTGGCAGCTGGTTTCCAAAACTTACCCTTTCTGCTGAAAATTCTCAGTTGTGAAAAGCCGCTTTCCATCCAATGCCATCCCGATCTCAAGACAGCGGCAGGCTTGCATGCACAATTCCCGGAGCGCTATCCGGACAGCAACCATAAACCGGAAATTTTGCTGGCCTTGACACCCTTTGATGCCTTGGCAGGATTCCGGGAGAAGTCCGACATTCTACACGATTTAATGGCGCGCGATCTGTTTCATGAGTGGTTGCATTTCCGGCAAGAACAACAATTCAGTTTGGATAACAAAGGCCTCTGCCAGGCTCTCTTTGCCTTGCCAAAGTCTTTGCTGGTGCCGATGCTGGAACAGGCTGCCGCAACGCTGGCTTCCTGCGGCACGCTCCTGCCAGCAGAAAAACTTTTTTTGCGCTTGTTGCAGGATTATCCCGGTGATGCAGGAAGCCTGTTTGCCTTTCTGCTCAATCATCTCCAGCTCGAACCCGGCCAGGCCCTTTTCTTGGCACCAAGGCAAATCCATGCTTATCTGCAGGGCACCGGCGTGGAATGCATGGCCAGCTCGGATAATGTGATCCGAGCCGGGCTGACCCAAAAAATAATCGCGCCCGACGAACTGCTGGCAGCCGCGGATTTTGAAAGCCGCCCGCCAGAAATTCAATGCGGGCAGTTCTGCGCTCCGGGCAAACGGCATTATGTCGTTCCGGCAAAGGAATTTCAGCTGACCCTACTGGAAAATGCCAATCTGGACTTAGCTGGACTTCCGGAAACCCCAGGCATCCTGCTGGTTCTTAAAGGAAGTGGCGAAATCTGCTGCCCGAATGGGAATTGTTATTTCGCCGGCAAAGGCAGCGCTTGGTTGCGTCCAGCGAAGCTCAGAAATGGGAGCTTCCGGCCCGCGGACGAAAATACGCTTGCAGTATGGTGTGACGGAATCGTTGTCAAGCATGACAACATCTCATGAAAAAAACGGATGAAGGTCGAAAACAACCATGGAACAAAACAGCGAAAATGATTTCGGGGCGATGTTTGAAGCAAAAGAACGGCAGAAAGTTCACATCAAGCCCGGCGAAAAAGTCACAGGACGCATCATCATGATCGGCAAAGACACCGTCTTTGTTGATTTAGGCGCCCGTACAGATGGTGTCATCGATAAGCTGGACTTTGCAGATGGCAAAGGCGGTTTCACGGTCTCGGAGGGCGATATCGTGGAAGCCTATTGCATGGGTTGGACGGATGAAGGCATCAAGTTGCAGATCAAAATGCGAGGCGGACGAGAAACCGATTCCGGAGTCGAAGAAGCGTTTCACGCCAAAATGCCGATAGAGGGTAAGGTCACCGCTGAGCGCAAAGGCGGCTATACAATTCAGGTCTCCCAGACCGAAGGGTTCTGCCCCTTTTCGCAAATCGATGGACGCGGCATTAAAAAAGAGCCCGTAGAATATATTGGTCAGACCTTCCTGTTCAAAATTACCGAATATGCGGAAGAAGGCCGCAATGTCGTTCTGAGCCGGCGAGCGCTTCTGGAAGAGGAAGCACAGAAAAACCGCGCCGTGCTGAAGGCATCTCTACGGGAAGGCGACATCGTCAGCGGGTTCGTCGTCAAAGTGATGCCGTTTGGTGCGTTTGTCGACTTGGGCGGTCTGGAAGGCATGGTACATGTCAGTGAAATGAGCTGGGAGCGCGTTGACAATCCTGAAGATTACGTTCAGGAGGGGCAAGAAGTCCAGGTCAAAGTTTTACAGCTCGAATGGGCCGACGGCGACAAAAAAGAACGCATTGGCCTGAGCATGAAACAAGCCCAGGTGGATCCCTGGGAGCGCATCGCCGATGCCCCGGAATACGCCGTCGGCACCCGCCGTAGCGGCAAAGTCACCCGTATCAGCGATTTCGGCGTATTCATCGAACTGGAACCCGGCGTCGATGGTCTGGCGCATATTTCTCAACTGGGGGCTGATCATCGTGTCGAACACCCCTCGGAAATCGTCAAGATCGGCGATCCGGTCGAGGTGACGATTCTGGGGCTGGAGCCTGAGCGCAAACGCATCGCGCTCTGCATCGGAGAGCCCAAGACAAATGCCGAGAAACCGGCAGAATTGACCCTCGAAGAAGAAAAAGAAATCATCAGCAATGCGGTAGCCGGGCAGAAGCTCGAAGGGGAAGTCGAAAGTCAAAAACCCTTCGGTCTTTTTGTCAAACTGCCGGATGGCCGCACCGGCCTGCTGCATATCAGCCAAATCCCACTGCCCGAAGGAAGCGGCCTTCAAGTACGTTCCTTGTATCGCATGTATCCCCTGCACAGCAAAGTCGAAGTCATCATCCGCGATATTGATGGCAACAGAATCTCTCTGACACTGCCGGAAACGCTGGAAAAAGAGCAGGAAATGGAACGCGAAACCCCAGTGAATGTCAAAGATAGCGCCGACGCGAGCTTCGGTACGCTCGATGATGTATTCGGCAATTTAAAACTCTAAACCCAGAAGCGCATCCCCGGGAGACCCAAACACCCCGCCGGATTGAAAGCCTAAAGCATTTTTTTGAGGTGGTAAATCGTAATGAGTAAAAAAAACAGCAACTTTAACGAAGAGAAGGATGTCCAAACGCCCGAAAGCGAAAACGTCGTCGAGAAAGATACAAATCTGACCCCCCAAGAGGAAACTCCGGTTGAACCCCAAGATTCTGCCCCGCCGCCACCGCCACCAACACCGACGACGGAAGAATTGCTGGCGCAGGCCAACGACCGTTTTCTTCGCGCCAGAGCGGATTTTGAAAATTACCGCAAACGGATGGCTCGCGAGTTCGGTGAGGTGCGGGATACTTGCCGGCAGCAAACCATTGCCGAGTTTCTCAACGTCTATGACATGTTCCTGCTGGCCGTCGAGCATGCCGAACAGGCCACCGACTTGGAAAGCCTGAAACAAGGGCTCAAAATGATCCTCGGCGAATTTCAGCGCACCTTCGAAAACCTCGGCGTCAAAAAAATAGAAACCATCGGTCAGGATTTCGATCCCGGCATCCACGAAGCGACTTCCCAAGAAGCCAGCGACTCCGTCCCGGAAGGTAAAATCATCCGTGAATGGAAAGCGGGATTTATGCTCAACAGCAAATTGCTTCGTACCGCGACCGTCATCATTTCCGCTGGAAAGAAAACACCGGAACAACCGTAAGATGTCAGAATCGACGAATTGAATGCTGAAAAGTCTGCTGTTAAGGAGAACGTTTTGTTATGGCTGAAGATTATTATTCCATTCTCGGGGTGGAGCGAAGTGCCACACCGGATGATGTCAAAAAAGCATATCGTAAACTGGCGATGAAATTCCATCCCGACCGCAACCCAGATAACAAGGAGGCGGAAGAAAAATTCAAGGAAATCAACGCCGCATACGAAGTACTCAGTGACGAAAAAAAGCGCCGCCAGTATGACCAAATGGGACACCAGATGTTTACTCAGGGCGGACGCGGCGGCGGCAGCGGCATGAGCGCAGAGGATATCTTCGCCTCCGTCTTCGGCAGCGGCAGCGGAGATGGCGGGGATTTCTTCAGCAGTTTCTTCGGTGGCGGCAGCGGACGCAGCCGAAATGCTGCTACGCGCGGAGAAGACCTGCTTTACGAAATGGAAATCAACTTTGAAGATGCCATTTTCGGCATAGAAAAAGACATTACCATTCCCCGTTCGGAGACGTGTTCCCGTTGTAATGGCAGTGGCGCTGAACCCGGGTCTTCCCGGAAAACCTGCCAACACTGCGGCGGCCATGGGCAGGTCGCCATGACGCAGGGTTTTTTCAGCGTCCGGCAGACCTGTTCGTACTGCCGCGGCACCGGCACCATCCTGGAACACCCCTGTAAAGACTGCCACGGTGAAGGCAGCGCCCGGAAAAGCAAGAAGCTGTCGATCACCATCCCGGCGGGCGTCGACAATGGCTCGCGTCTGCGCGTTTCCGGTGAAGGCAATGCCGGGCAGCGTGGCGGCCCTCCGGGAGACTTGTATGTCTCTCTGCATATTAAGCGACATGAAATCTTTGTGCGCGATAATCTGGATTTATATTGTGATGTCCCGGTACCCTTTCCTCTACCTGCGCTCGGCGGCACGATTGATGTGCCAACCATCTCCGGCAAAGAGAATCTGAAAATTCCAGTCGGCATACAGACCGGGACGAAGCTGCGTCTGAAAGGCAAGGGGGTTCCCTCATTGAATGGACGCGGGCGCGGAGATCAATATGTCCGCATCATCGTCGAGGTCCCGACCAATCTGAATTCGGAACAGAAAAAGAAACTTAAGGAATTCGCAGATTCCTGTACTGCCAGCGTTAATCCAAGGGCGCAGTCTTTTCTTGAAAAAGCAAAGAAATTCTTCCTGTAAAAGAAGTCCAGCTGGCATCTGTTCTTGAGCTAAAATTCTGAAGGAGGTTTCATGCTGCATTTGTTGCTCGTTTTCTGCCTGCTCTTTAGCAGCGTCATCCGCTCTCAAACGGTAACGGAAAGTGAAGCCGAGACGATCGCCAAATGCCTACACGACCTGCAGAGTCCGGATGCCACAACCCGGCGAACCGCGGCCTTGATCATTGGAAAATATGATACCCCACAGGCCAAAACAGCCTTGTTAAATTGCTTGAAAGACCCAGATGCCGGCATCCGCCAAAGCGCTCTGGTTTCGCTGACCGAAGAAGAGCGAAAGATCACTCCGGAAACCGGTCAGGAAATTCTGCGCCTGCTGACAGATGAAGATGTACATATCCGACGCATTGCCTCTTCGCTGCTGGACAAAGCCATCGGTCAAGGTGGCAACCGGATCATCGGCACCCGGGTAATTATCCGGGGCAATCTGCAGCAACCGAAAGCTTTGCAGAACCCCGACACCATAAAATATCTGAATCTGGCTCTGCAGGATCCGGATCCCTCAGTACAACGCAATATTCTGCTGGCTGCCGGATACTTCCCGGGAATTCTGAAACGCGAAAATCTGGAACCGTTTTTTACTGCAGAGTCAATGGAGCTGCAGATTCTCGCCCTGAAGGCTTATGCTCGCTGTCAGGGCGAAGAAGACCTGCGCGCCCTACAGGTGCAGCCCCTGCTTAAAAATCCGCAAGCTGCGCTGCGCTTTGAGCTGGCGTATCTGGCGGCAAATCTCGGCGAAGCCGGCAATCCCCTGCTGGAAAGCTTAGCCACGGATCCGGAAGCTCTGGTTCGTCTAGCCGCCATCGGCATCTTGGCCAGAGAAGTCTCGCTGGAAAATCTCGCCCGCCTGAAAGCCGCTTTGCTGGATGAAACAATTGCCGCGGAATTGCGCGAGCCCCTGATCACACCACTGCGGCATTATGGCGAACAAGCCCTACCAGTCTGCGAACAATTGCTAACCAGTTCTTCCAGTGCCTTGCGTATCGCTGCTCTGCGGATGCTGGCCTTCCAACAGCCCGGCTCCAGCGCCGCAGAAGTCTTCCTGAATGCCCTCCAGGATAATATGCAGGAAGCCAGACAGCTCGCCATGATGGCGCTGAGACGCAATAAAACGACCCTCACCAAAGAGCAAACCCTGCCGATCCTGAAAAGCCCCTATCCGGAAGTACGCGCCTTCTGCCTGCGGCTGCCCGCGGAACGCGAAGTGCTGCTCGAATTAGCGCGGCAGGCCCTGCTCGATGAAGATGCCCAGGTGCGCAGAAACGCTCTGCAAATCCATATTCAACAACGCCCTGAGGGCTATCAAGATATTTTACTGGCCGCGCTAGAAGATCAGGAAACCGCCATTCAGGAAATGGCTGCGGCAAGCCTGATCCCCTTTGCCAGGGATCCCATTATTCATGAAACCCTGCAAAACTATTTGAATACTTGCCAGAATGAGGCTCTCAAAACCCGCCTCGGACGCTTCCTCAAAATCCCGCCACGAAAATAATCCATCGTGCTAAAAATATCATTTTGGGGCATCCCCGTTCGTAGTACAGCCCGCATCGCCTCAGCAGGCCGATTCCCCGTTCCCAAACAGTTCCGTCTGGCGCCGCAGAGTCCGCAGCATCTATTTCTGGGAGTGTTTACCTGGGCAGGGAGCGGGTGTTTTGCAGTACCTCTCTGCAGTACCCGATCTTGAGGGAGGCGAGTTTCTGAACTTTCGTCACATGTACTATGATTTACCCAAAAACACTAGTAAACACCCAAAACAAATCACTCTCTGTAAGAAATGCGTTGGGGTCGATACTAATGCTTACAATGTGCTCCCGAGGTCGGTATCTTCCAACGTTTCCTGATCTTCGGCCTGTTCGAGGAAGGAGTCATCCGGGCGGAAGCGCTTGGGCAAAACTTTCTTTTTCGCCATTTTCAGACCCTTGCTACGCAAGACCTGACCGATCTTCACCACGCTGTGCTTATTGGGGCCATCCTTAAGCTTGTTGACGGCATCCTGATAGCTGTTCTGGGCACTTTCAAGATTTTTACCGACCTTGTCAAAATGCTCATAGAAATCATAGAGGCGATCGAGCATAATACTGGCATCTTTGAGGATGCTTTCCAAATTGCTGTCCTGTTCGACTTTAACCCAATAATTTTGGATCATCTGCAGCAGAGCCATCAGATTGACGGGGCTGACAATCAGCACCCTTTTTTCAAAAGCATCCTGCCATAGTTTCAGATCCTTGCTCATCGCCAATTGACAGGACGCCTCATTGGGGATAAACATGATCACATAATCCACGGTGTCGCGGTCTTCGCTGTGATAGGCTGGCAGATAATTGCGGTTGGCCAGGGTGACAAAATGCCGACGGACACTGGCAAGGTGACGGCTCAGGGCTTCTTCCCGGCTGTGATCATCCTCCGCGTTAACATAATCGAGATAGGCCGAAAGACTGACCTTGCTATCAATGATCACATCTGCACCCTTGGGATTGTGGACGATAATATCCGGGATCATGCGCCGGTTATCCGAATCGGTCAAGACTTTTCCCTGATCGTCTTTCAAGGCGCGCTGGCATTCATAATGAACGCCTTCCTGCAGGCCGCAGCGCTGCAGCATTTCCTCCAGAATCATTTCCCCCCAGTTGCCGACCGCTTTGTTATTCCCCTTGAGTGCTTGGGTCAAATTACTGGCTTCTCTGCCAACCTGTCGGCTGGTTTGCATTAGCTCCTGTAGAAAGGCACTCATCTTACTATTGATTTCAATCCCTTTTTCCTTCGAGCTTTCCACAGCCTTCTTGAATTCCTGCAAATCTTTCGCCAGCGGTTGTAAGATGGCCGTGACCTGATCTTTATTGACCTGATTTAAGGCGCCGGATTTCTCCTTGAGGATACTTTCTGAAAGGGTTTTAAACTCCTCTTTCATCAAAGCAATACGAGCCTGCCAGGCTTTTTCCATTTCAGCGCGGTTGAGTATAGCCTGCTGTGCGGCTTCCACTTCCCGCCGGCGCTGATGTTCCCGTTCAGCCTGCAAGAGCTGTTCCTGAGCAATAAGTTTTTCCTGGCAGACCGCCTGCAACGCCTCTTTTTCCAAAATCGCTTTCTGCTGAAGAACAGGCAATTGATTCAGACGTTCATGGAACAGCAGCCAAAACAGCAAAGCCCCGGCAATTAAACCACTAGTGAGCCCCACTGAAAACGTCATAATATCCATAACTTAAGTCCTTGACGGCCATCCCCAAAAGATGTTCATCCCAAGGCACTTCCGAACTTGATACAGACGGGTTGCTGCGACAACGCCAACATATCCGCTGGCGCCGTTTTCAGGCAGCCATTTTCGGCATCAAATTCATGCATCACCAAGGTATCAGTATATTGATGCGCAACAAGAATAAAACGCCCGCCGGGAACAAATTCAAAATCCCGTGGACCACGCCCCAAAGTTGGAGAAATGTTCATCAGAGCCAACAAACCACTGATGGCTTCAACCGCGAAAATTGCCAGGCTGTCATCGCCGCGATTGGAACAGCACAAGCGGGTGCCATCCTCAGAAAGCTTGATGGCCGCCGCCGTATTGGCACCCTGATAACTCTTCGGCAGAATCGATAATGTCTGCAAACGCTGTGGTGCTGTTGGCGTAGCAACATCCCAAACCGAGACGGTGCTGGCTAATTCATTGATAAGATAAGCAAATTTTCCATCCCGCCTGAAGACGATATGCCGCGGCCCCGCCCCGGGTTCTTCGTGTAAATCCGCTGAGGGCAGTGGGGTCAATATTCGCTCCCCCTGCCCTAATGCATAGGCCTTGACAGTGTCAATCCCCAGATCCACAGCGTATAAAATTTCTCCCGATGGGGATAATTCCATGCAATGCAGATGAGCCTGTTCCTGGCGGGTGGGGTGCGGCCCCCTGCCCGTATGCCGGAGCGCTTCGCCGTTTTCCTGAATAGAACCATCGGCTGCCAGGCGATAAGCCACCCCAGTACCTTCATGGTAATTGGCAGCAAAAAGGAACTGATTGTGTTGGTCGCTCATGATATAGCAGGGCGGGCCTGCCAGCGATGGCCGGGCATTGAGAAGATTCAGCTCCGTCCCCTGGATAGCAAAGGCCACCAAAGCGCCACGCCCGCTTTCAGCAAACTCCTCCAACCCGGCACAAGCATACAGAAAGCGCTTGTCCGCAGAAACTCGCAGATACGTCGGGCGTTCATAGCCGCGACAGACCGACAAAAGCTCCATCGCGCCAGTCTCACTGTTCACTGAAAGCACGGGAATGCCGTAATCGTGATCAGCATATGTCCCGATATAGGTAATGTATTTACTCATTTGTACTACTGTTAACCTGTTTTCTGGCGCCTTGTCCCGTCCTGCGGGGGGGGACGTGCGACCACCCTTTCAATTCAGGCATACACCGGGCTGAGATATGCGCAAGCGCGATAATCATCGCCGGCAAAACGATCCCACAACGTCGGGCGAAAAACATCTTGTGCGTCAACATTATGCATATCCACCGGAATGCGCAACATGGCATTGAAGGTCAATAAGTCTGCACCGATCAAGCCGAAGCTGTTGGCATCGTGATTGGGGCCGATCTTGGACATGTATTCAAAAGACGTCATGCCGCGTGGGCTCCAGTAGGTCTCCGGCCAGGTACGATCCGTCACCAAACTGATATGATCGGAAACCTTTTTCGGCAGATCGATCGTATCGCCTTCGACAATGGAACAGGTGAACATGTCGCCAACCATATTGTACCGGTATGCCGTCATCGGAATATTGCCAGGCGACGTGAAATGACTGGAAAGTCCATCGCCGGGGAAGTAGGTCAGCGCTGCATTCATGTAGGTTGTATTCTTGATTGCTTCCGCCATCAGTGCATCCTGCAGCTTTGGGTTCGCACAAATTGCCTGCCAAACTTCCTGTACACTGAGTTTACTGCCTCCCTTAACCAATTTGAAGATGTCCACCCCGTAATCCAAAGCCCCGGATCCGGAATTGCGTTTGTCTATAATACCGCGCGGGCAGATCTTGCTGACATCCACACCAGTGGCTTTCTTGATCGAATTCGGTGTCCAATTGGTACGAATGTCCGCAAAAAGCTGAGGAACGCCGCCGGAAACTAGATTGGCTGCCAGCATCCCCATCCCATTTTTGCTGTCATTTTCCGTGGCGACAATGCGTGGTTTGCGGAAACCAGTCCAGTCAAATGAGCTGTTCAAGATCGATTCGGTGACATCGAAGTTCGGGTTGTAATCCGTCCACTGCCGCTGCCCCTGGGTTCCTGCCGCGATGGCATTGGCACCTTGTGCATATTCCACATCCGGAGTAAAGCCCCAGCGTTTGGCATATCGGGCATCCGCCAGCTTGGGATTTCCATTCATCAGATCCCGGACGATCAGAGTCATTTTAACACAGGTATCCAGCAATTGCGCATCGCTGAGTCCATTTCGCCGATCCTTGGGTTTATTAAAATTGCTGATCTTGAATTTCTTCAGGAAGACGGTTGCTTTGGCGACTTCCTCATGATCATAAAAGCCGTTATTAAGGCGTCCGGTGATAATACTCTGGTCGACCGAGACCGTCCCCATGCCGAAATAATTCATCATGGCATTCCGCCGGACATCAGAGCCGATGATCCCCATGGAAACTCCACCGACCGACAGATAATTTTTGCCCCGCATATAAGCAACCGCTGCTGCACAACGGGCAAAACGCAAAAGACGTCCAGCCACAAAATCCGAGAGAGCGCCTTCTTCATCTTCAAGATCCGGTGAATACACGCAGAAGATCGGACGTTTCTTCTCATCCATGGCAGCCGTAAACGCTTTCAGCCAGACAGCTCCCGGACGATCGGTCTGATTCAATCCGTAGGCACATTGCTGCCATTCGGTCGAACCAACCCCCATCATCGCCCCCATCAATTCATCCGAATACGCCCAGCTGCGACCCACCCAGATATTAGCGCTTACACCTTGCGTAGCATAATATTGCTGCGCCCTGGCAGCAGTCCTGGCACCATAAACGATTTCCGGTGCCACGACCACCCGAATCGGACTGCCATCCGGCTGACGCACCTTTGTCATCAGCAGATCATACACTTTTTCCACCATACCCCAAGTACGGGCCAAGTTATCCTCATAGGCACCATAACGCCCATCCGATACCGGAGTAATTGCAATCGTCGGCACCTGTCCCAGTACGACTTTTTCGACTTCCTGAAAACTTCGCGGCGACTTGCCCAGTTTCACAAAATCCGGACGCTCTGAAATACCGATTGCGGGTGTTGCACATGCCGTCTTCTTTGCCATCTCTTGACTCCCTTTGGATGTAAATGATGAATATGCTCAGGCGATAAAACAAACGCTATAATTTTACTTAAAAATAATCCCTTGCGCCGGAAAGGCAAGCCCATCCCGGCAATTTTTCCACAAAATCGCGTCTATACTCTTGATCACTTGGACTTGTACTTCCACTGTTGTAACAACAGAGGGCGCCTTTTACTGCTTGTCCAACGCGCTATCCTTCGGTTTGCCCCATTTACCTGACAGACTCCAAGCGAGAAAAATCCCTATTGCGATCCCCGCAAGCAATGTGATCATCAGCAACGCCGTCTTAGGCATTGTCACCGTAAAGAAAAGGAATTTGGTTTCCACGGAACCGCCGTTTTGCAGAATCCAGACTGCGGCCAAAACCATTAAACCTGCCATGCCTGCAAGACGTATTTTTGTTATCGTATTCATCGCTATTTCCCCTTACCTTTTTCTTCTGTTAGTGCATAAGCGATCTCACAAATGAAGTGAATTTCCCTGTTCCAGGCGCACCGCTAAAGATTAGATTATAATTGTTTTTCAGAAGACGGGAGCCATTCGTTTTATTATTCATGTCCGAAATTGGGTTAAAAAAACATCCTTGATCCTGTTTTTGTAAAGCGATGAACTCCCACAGAGATAAGAATCAAAGTATAACATAAAATTACTGTTGATTTGCAGTTTGTCAACTCTGCCGAGAAATTTTAGTTTGATCAGCGATTGATCCAGCGGCTGTAAGTTCTGCCTTCGATACTACTATCAGCCAGTTTCTTGTTTATAGAAAAAAATCAGACAAAGCATGCAACGCATTGGGTACGTGTATGTTTGTAGTTCAGGCTGCGTTGCCACCGCGGGCTTTATAGCCCGCTTCCCCGTTCCCGCTCCCTCCCCAGAATGTAGCCGGAGCTTCCAGCTCCGGATCCGTTCCCGTTCCCTCCCCAGAATGTAGCCGGAGCTTCCAGCTCCGGATCCGCTCCCGTTCCCTCCCCAGAATGTGGCCGGAGCTTCCAGCTCCGGATCCGTTCCCGTTCCCGGCGGTCGCAAGTGACCGCCAACAGAACAGCAGAATGGTTATACGCCTCTGGCGGATAATTTTCTGCCGGCTTCGGAATGGGTGCCAACCTATAGTTTAGCTTGTGGGCACCAGTCCACCGCACGTTTTCAGGAAGAATAAAGACTCTATTCTTACCTTTTCAATGCCTGGATAGCGACTTTGCAGGAATTGATCATCGTGTCCAGGTCTGCAGTATCGGTAACCGCTACGCGCAATGCCGCAGATTCCAGGATGCCATGCAGGACATCTCCGATAAAATCACAGCGCATGATCTGAAACTCTCCGTTTTCCATTCCTTCCCGCAATAGTTGAACAATTGTGCGCCGCATTGCCATCGTATGCCGGCGCACTTTGCGGGCCACCTTCTCTCCTTGGCGACGTTGCGCAATCAAATACTCGGTAATGGCTTGCAGCAACTTACCATGCTGAAACAAAAGTTCGATTACCTGAATCATCACCAGTTCCAGCTTCTGTGAAGCCGACAGCTTGGGATGTTCATTCAAGGTGGCACGAAACTTCTCTGCCAATTCAGTCACCGTCTGATTGATGGCACTGTCAAAAATCTCCCGTTTCCCTGGAAAATATTTATATAATGCAGTTCTGGCGAGTCCGCAGCGTTCTGCGAGCTGCTTATAAGTCACGCCAGGATAGCCATAATCCGCAAAAAGAGTTAACGATTTCTGCAGAATTTCACGTTTCCTGGCCTCATGGTCAACAACTATACTCATACATGCTTCCTCAATGGTATGCGAATAACCTTATATTGCAAAAAGCCGGTTTTCAGATTATACTATAAGGGTTGTCGAAAAAAAATCCCTGCCGGACTTGTTCTTTTCCGGGATATTATTCCGCTTGTCCGGCATTTTGGAAAAATCAAACAACAGCCAATGCAACGCCGGAACTGGCAAAACTGGCATTTTTTTTTTCGTGATCATCATATAATTATCTGGAGAATGAAATTTGCCCTACAAACATGTAAAAATAGCTGGCGTGGGCTCCTACCTTCCCGAGCGAGTCGTCAGCAATGACGATTTAGCTGGGAGACTCGATACGAGTGATGAGTGGATTCTTTCACATACCGGCATCCGACAACGCCGGATTGCCGAGGATACCCAAAGTCCTTCAGACCTCGCTTTCGAAGCGTCTCAAAAAGCCTTGCAAGAGGCCAACGTTGCGGCTGAGCAACTGGGTATAATTTTGGTTTCAACATGCACGGGGGATTATAATTATCTGCCTTCAACGGCCTGCCTGTTGCAGCATCGCCTGGGCGCATGCAATGCCGCCGCTGTCGATCTGCTGGCAGCCTGTTCGGGGTTCGTTTATAATCTGGAAATGGCACGTTGCTGGGTCCTCTGCAATCAAAAGCCAGCGCTGATCGTGGCCAGCGAAATGCTTTCTCGTATCACCGACTGGGATAACCGCGAAACTTGTATCCTCTTTGGCGATGGAGCGGCCGCAGTGGTTCTCATTCCCTCCAAAGAAAATGGACTGCTCTACAGCTTTCTGGGTGCCGATGGACAGAATTCTCATCTGCTCGCAGTTGACGGCGGCTGCCGTCTGCCCCGGAACAAAGAGCATAATCCACCCTCTTATGTGCAGATGCAGGGACGCACGCTGTTCAGTATTGCCGTACGAGCGCTCGAACAGGTCGTCCTGCGGATTTTGGAGGAAAACAAGCTGAAAATCGAAGAGGTCGCACATATCATCCCTCATCAGGCAAACCTGCGAATCCTGGAAACGCTCGCGAAACGATTGAATATCCCTCTGCAACGACTGCATACCAATATCGACCAGGTCGCCAATACCTCCTCGGCTTCCATCCCAATCCTGCTGGATGAACTTAAAGAGCAGGGAAAACTCGCTGCCAATGACCTGATTATGACGGTCGCTTTCGGCGGCGGACTGACCTACGGAGGCAATCTGCTGCGCTGGCTGCCCAAAACAGGCCACTGAAGGAAACCTTTGGGCGAATCTGCTTTCTTTCAGCCATTCATTCGGCAAAGCGGCAAAAACAAGTTTCCCTCAGGCTGCCGAGGTTCTCATTTAACAGCGAATTTGCCCCCTCTTCTTCATGAAAAAAATGCTGGGAACTTTTTTGCGTTGGCTCTGTGTACCATTCTTTCTGATCCTGACTTTTGTCTTGATCTGGGCGGAAATGGAAGCCGCGGTATTTTTCCCGAAAGATTCCCTGACTTGGTCTTTTGCTGGGGGGTTCCTGCTCGGCTCCCTGCTTTTTACCTTTGGCAGCCGCCTGACGCCATTGTATGTCTTCGGCCATGAATTTACGCATTGGATTTGCGCTAAACTTTTTTTCAAGCAAACAGGGAAATTCCACTGCCGGGCGGGAAGTGGCTATGTGGAAATCAAATCCCCCAATGTATGGATCATTCTGGCGCCGTATTTTCTGCCTTTTTATTTTCTCCTTGTAACCGGGCTCTGGGGCTTGTTCGATCTGCTTTTTCCTGGCATACTGCGCCCTTATTATCCCTTATCCGCAGGTTTCCTTGGACTGACCTATTCCTACCACCTGGTCATGACCTTTATCGCCCTCAGCAAAGGACAAGCAGACCTGAAGCATAAAGGCAAAGTGTTCTCCTTGAGTCTGATCTTGACCATGAATGCCCTCTTCTTCTTCCTCGCCACCCTGACTGTCACCCGGCAATGGAAACATGGACTCTACAGCCTCTGGGATAAACTGCTTACCATCCTACAAAACCTGATCGTCAATCCGCTGTTCGACTTACTGCGGTAAAATGCTTCAGACCCGCTTTTCAAGCAATTTTCGGCAAAGCGGCAAAAAACGGAACTTTGGCCATTTGGCCATTTCCGGTCAAATGCACTTGCTTTGTCGGGAAAAGAGTGTATATAATAGTAAGGGCTTTTTAAAAGCAATATCCGTCCACTATTATGGTATTTAATCCCGGAACAGACAAGGTTGTCGTTCCCCCAACAACAAGGAAAGAGTGAAATGGCAGTAACAATTCCGAAAGCAGAGTATTTTGAACGAATAAGCAAATTGCAAGCAGGCATGAAGGCAGAGGGGTTTGATGCCGTACTGGTGCATGGTATGGAATCCGACTGCGGTTCGGTGCGCTATTTGTCCGAATATTGGCCGACCTTTGAAGCAGGCGCTGTTCTAGTTCCTGCCAATGGTGAAGCCCTGTTGCTGGTCGGCCCCGAAAGCGGTCTGTATGCCGCCGGACGCAGCGTCCTGCCCAACATTGAAATGATGATTGAATATCGTGAATCCGCCGATCCGGAATATCCGGGATTAAAGGTGGCCAGCTTCCAAGATGTTTTCAAAAAAGCAATTGGTAACACGCCGCTTAAAAAGCTCGGCTTGATCAGCTATACGATCACTCCGATTCATATCTGGAAAAGCCTGAAAAGCAATTTCCCAAATGCGGAAATCGTTCAGGCAGATTCGCTGATCCGTGAATTACGCACCTATAAGAGCGACGCCGAAATCACCTGTATGCGGGAAGCTTATCGGATTGCTGAACTGGCAGTAGATGCTCTTCTAGCCGAAATCAAGCCCGGCATGACTGAGCTACAGGTCACCGGCATTGCACAACGTGAACTTTATAAGCACGGAGCCGAATATGAAGGCCATGCCTTATATACCTTCTGCGGCAAAGAGACCTGTAATGCAATTTCCCGGCCAACCCACAATGTCATCATTCCCAACGAAGTCATCCAGATCAACATTGGCGCCCGCGTCTGCGGTTATACCTCCAGCGTCGGTGTTCCTTTCTCAATCGGACCCTTGCCGGACGACAAACGCCGCCTCGTAGAATTCGGCCTGAAAGCCCATCTGAAAACCTTTGAACTGCTCAAAGGCGGAAAAGTCTCCGGCGAAGTCGTCAGAGAATATATGGATTGGGTCAAGGGGGAAGGCTTTGACAAATATTTGCTATATGGCCCCTGTCACAGCATCGGCATGATGGAAGTGGAATATCCCTGGATGGAGTCGACCTCCACCTATCCTCTGAAAAAGAACATGACTTATCAGGTGGATACCTTCTTCTATGACGGCAACCGCTTCGGCCTGCGCTGGGAAAATGGTGCCCGCATCACGGAGAATGGCGTTGAAATGATGTCCTCCAAACACATGAAATACACCGAACTGCCAATCCGCTGAAACGCAGAACAGTAGTTCCTGAACAATAAAGTCCGGTAAAGAACCAAGTGTTCCTTACCGGACTTTTTCTTTTTTTTGCAGTCTGTGGACAGGACAGCCCATCAGGAATTAGCGGTCATAGACTTCATCGAGACACCAAATACTGGGGCGAGCCGGTAAACGGTTGATCCATTTCCCATTCGTGAAATCCGGACAAGGCATTGGCATTCCACCCATAGCGATCGACTGTTCCGAAAGGCAAGTGATGCTCATCCAGGCAGCGCAATCGTAAACATCGATCGGAGTTTCCGCATGCTGCCGAATTGCATCCAAAAAAGCCCGTAAGGTCAGCGTATCCATACCCCCATGCCCGCCAACCGGATTTTTCCGGAACTCCTGCCAGATGGGATGATCATACTGTTCATAAAATTCTTCAACTTTATTCCATTTATGCACTGTGTAGGGATTGCCGGCGACATCGATTTCCTGAAGCGTCGGACTGATCCCCTCGATATAAATGCCGCCGGCGTCTTCCAACCAAAGCCCTTTGGTTCCCTGAACACGGCAACTGCGTGAATATGGACGCGGCAGGGACACGCAATGAGTCATCGTGATGGTTTCACCATGGGCACAACGAATCACCGTCGTGACCACATCTCCCATGTTGAAAACCCGATTCCCCGCGGTTCCCTGCCAGCCTTGTTTCTCCGCTGCGGACGCAAAACCACGTCCTTTGGACGCAGTCGAGGTCAACGACAAAAAACGGTTGCCCCGGTTGATCCGCAGGATTTTTGCGATTGGCCCCAAGCCATGGGTAGGATATAAATCACAGTTGCGGTGCAGATTATGCAGAGCTCGTTCAAATCCATTTTCGATGGAACAGGCCATATAGGCCAGATCGTGTTCATAGCCACAGGCACAATGCACCAGTTCACCGAACATTCCCTGCCGCGCCAGATTCAGCGCCAGCAGTTCATTATGGCCGTAACAGCAATTCTCGAGCATCATACAGGAAACTCCCGTCGCTTCGGCGGCCTGTACAATTTGCCAAAGTTCTTCCATCGAAGTCGCCCCGCCCACTTCGATGCCGGCATATTTCCCTCTCTGCAGGGCATCCCGAGCAATCTGCAAATGGGAGTTCCAGGAAGTCGGAATTAACACCCCTTCGAGCTCCGGCAAGGCGAGTAGATCCTGATAATTCCGAAATCCCTGCGGCTTCGGTAAATCCTTCTGCTCGAAAATTTTCAGGATTTTATCGATTCGCTCTTCGATCAAATCGCAGACGGCAATCACCTCGACCTCGCCGTCCATAGCCAACAAACTGGCTAACAGAGTCTCCCCTCGCGGCCCTAAACCAATAATACCGATTTTCACCGGACGAACCATCTTGTCCATTCCTGCACCTTCCATTTTTTCAGCCAGCACAACGGCTGCTTAACAGACTCTTTTGCGAAGAAAAGAAAAACGGGAGCCCAAAACCGCCCCAGTCTGAATCCGAGCAAAATGTTAATATAAATTATCTACTGAAAATAACTCTTCGATCCGCAGCAGGTCACAGAAAAAACCGTGAATCAGCAATCAGCGATGGATAGCAACGATTTGTTTTTTTGCGCAAATCAATTACATTTTGGAGTGCCCTTTTTTGCCCGAGTAGTGCCCAAGTATTATGTATCACCTTAAACACCAGGTCTCGCCATGAACAAAATTGCTGTTGTATTCTTTTCTCTCTTCTTGATGGGTTCTGCTTATGCGGAAATCACTCCGGAACAGACTGCCATGCTGGAAACCGCAGCCAATCAAATCACCGCTTTTTATGGTAAAAACTTCACGGTAAAAATGGTTTCTCCAGAGTTAGGAAAACTGTTATCCGAGCAAGTGGAAAAACAATCTGCACAGATGGGACTCCCCATAAAGCTTAACATCAGCCATTTTAAAATCAGCAAGCAGGGTGAGCAACAAAGTTGCCAAGTCGTATTAAGCGATGCCACCCCGATGAAAGAAGCTCTCGAACCCCAGGCAAATTCCATGCTGGCCTCTACTGGAATTGGGAAAATGTTGTCGGAAGCCTCGTTCGCGTCTATGAATCAGGCCGCTGAATTGTTGCTGGCCGGCAAGGATTCGTTTTCATTACTGAAAGAAAGTCCCACAAGCTTTGACTTCTCCGCCGACCAGAACCTGGGTTCTTTCGCTGGTCTTCCAATCAGCACGCTAAAGATACGAATCAGTAAAGCCAATCAGAGCCTCAGCGGGTTTATCCTCAATATGCCGGATCAGAGTCGGCTGCGTGGCACCTTGCAAATGCAAAAAAGCCCTGACGGCAGCATGTTTTATCCAGTGCGTATGAAGATTGACAGCACCCTGAAAAAGACGGTCAAGGGGATTGCCTTGCCCAGTGTCATCAATGCGGTCTTTTCCGAGTATAAGTTCCAATGAACGCAAAGCGTCCCTCCATTACACTTTTATTAGAGTTTCTGCAGCAAAGTTATGCGCCAACAGAGTTTCCGGCTCTGCTCGAACAATTCCGTTCCTGGCAGAAAATTCGTCCTTTTGCTGGCCAAAAGATTCTTGAGGCCACGCCACTGTTCCGAAATACCTTGGCCAAGTTCCTTCCACTGCTGGCAGGAGGAGCAGACCTATACGTCAGCCAAAACAATGCCTTGCCTTGCGATCCGGCCATCGCTGCCCTGCTCCCGGACTTCGGCATCCCAACGGTAGACAACCGGGACTTGCTACGCCCTTATGATGTCGTTATGGACTGCGCCGGCCTGCATGCACAGGTGCCAAGCCGGTGCGGTTATATCGAATTAACCCGTTCCGGCTTGGCCAAGTATCAGAATACAAAACAACCCGTTTTTCTGGCTGATGAAGGACGCTGTAAAGTCATCGAAACCTGCCTCGGCACCGGAGACGGCTTTCTCAGAGCCATGCAGAGTCTTGGATACCAAGATTGGGACAATAGAAAAATTATCATTTTCGGTGCCGGCAAAGTCGGACGCGGCATCGCCTTCTATTGCAAAAAAGCAGGCGCTGAAGTTTTTTTGGTGGATGACCGTTCAAAGATCACGGCTCCAGCTGGTATAAAACTGCTCGACTGGAAGGATTTTTCCTCCCAAAAGCCAATTTTATCTCTAGCTTGGTGCATCATCAGTGCAACGGGAATCAGAGACGCTTTGAAAGATCACCCGATTCTCCCAAAACTTCTTCAGCAGTCTGTCCTTTTTGCCAATATGGGAGTTGAAGATGAATTCGGCGCCTCCGTGCCAGATAAAAACCGCATACTGAACCAGAATCGCCCCTTGAACTTCCTCCTCGAAGAACCAACTCGGCTCCCTTTTATCGACCCCACCATGGCACTTTGCAATCAGGCGACCCTGGAACTGTTATCCGGCCACTTCCCCGCCGGACTGAATCGCCCGCAGCCAGCTCTGGAAAAACCGATCCTTGACCTCGTCACCCGAAAGGGCTGCCTGGCTCGAGAACTGGAAGGGCTCTCCGAAATTGCCCCGGCAGGTTGCTTGGCTTGAGAAAAACCGATCAGCCGCCTTTTTCGAAACAAAACCGAACCGCATTACTGGATGCCGGCGAGGACGCCCATCCGCGCTAACTTAACCTAAAAAAAATGCTTCTTCACCATAATTTGTGGGTGAAAATTAGAAAAGATTGATTTCATAATTCTTATTTTCAAGGACTTAGAACTTTTTTGCATCACCCAAAATTGGACTCTGAATTTTTTGGGTGTTTTTTTGAGCGTTTTTGTCGTTGCAAACGATTTTTTAATCGGATGTGGCGACAATATGCTGTTGATTGTCAATGGATGCAATTCCCAAAAGTTTG
>JBAXYW010000005.1:0-25266 GCA_041670605.1 Lentisphaeria bacterium | reverse complement strand
TATTCCGGCTCAGAGAGTCCAAGCTTTCACGGCAGGCCGGATAATTCCAGGTCAGCACATGCGGCAGCAGGACAGCGCAAGTGAAGCCATGCGGGAGGTTCAGTAGATGTCCGAGCGGGTGAGCCAGGCCATGGACGGCGCCCAGCCCGCTTTGCGAAAAAGCCAATGCGCCCAACATGCTACCCTCGGCCATTCGCAAACGGGCTTCGGCGTTGCTGCCATGGCTCCAGGCCTCCGGCAGCCATTGCAGAATCAGAGCCACCGAGCGCTCCGCCAAGCCGCGGCTATATTCGCTGGCTCCGTTGGAGACATAGGATTCCAGCGCCTGTGTCAGGGCATCCAGGCCGCTTTCAGCGGTGACATTCGGTGGTAATTCCAGAGTGAAATCCGGGTCACAGAGAGCCGCCCGGGGCACCATCAGGCCAGAACGAATAGCGTGTTTCCGGTGACCGTCCGCATCGGTCAGCACGGAATTCGGAGTATTTTCCGAGCCGGTTCCGGATGTCGTCGGCAAGGCCACCAACGGCAGTACCTTTTCCGGCAAAGGCAGCAAGCCATCAAAATATTCATGGACACTGCCCTCTCCCTGTGACAATAAGGCAGCGGCTTTACAGGCATCCATAACGCTGCCACCACCCAGAGCCAGCAGGACATTGATCTGTTGCTGCCGGATCAACGCAATGAGTTCCGTGACACAGGACAAAGGCGGATCATGCGGGACACGGCAATAGTGAGCCTTCACCCGATCGGAAAGTCCGTTTAGAAATTCCTTTCCGATCGAGCTTGTCAGCACCGTGTTGGAGGCCACCAGAAGCATGCGGACGTTTCCGGGGGGTGCCAGTTTATCGATTTCCCCGGCAGCCAGCTGCCGGCAGCCACTGCCGAAATGCAATACTTTCGGAAAATGGATCGTATAAGACTCTTTCAACATGCTGCTATCCTCTTTTGGAAAAAACTGGATCCCCGGGGGCTCAGGCGTGCTGGATACCGGTATGGTTTGAAATTTCGCTGTTGCAGGTGCAAAGGTCTTTGAGGCTCAGATCATGCACATTGTGATACCCGGTCAATTTGGCAAACTGCATCAATTCTTCTGTGCTTACCCGCAGAAAATTTGCCACCCGTTGGGCGGCTTTTTCGACATCCAGACGGCTGCGCAAAACCGGATCCTGCGTAGCGATGCCCATCGGGCAGCGTCCGGTATTACAGATTTTATATTGTTGACAACCCAGAGCGATCAAAGCCGAAGTACTGATGCTGACGGCATCCGCGCCCATAGCCAATGCTTTGGCAAAATCCGGGGATATCCGTAGCCCCCCGGTAATAATCAGGGAGGTCTTGCCAATATGATTGCGATCCATAAAGCGCCGGGCTCGCGACAAGGCATAAATTGTCGGAAGAGAGGTCGCCATCTTGATAAATTTCGGGGCTCCGCCAATGCCGCCGGGGCGACCATCAATCGTGATAAAATCCGGGTCAGCCTGTAAAGCGAACTCCAGATCGTTTTCAATATGACCTGCCGCCAACTTGACTCCGATGGGACGCCCATTAGAGGCATCCCGCAGCCAGTCAATTTTAGCCTTCAGCTCGACGGGAGTATGAATATCCGGATAGCGTGACGGACTGGCGATGTCCTTGCCGGACGGAAAACCCAGTGCGGCACCAATTTCGGCCGTCACCTTCGCCCCTGGCAAAAAACTTCCCATCCCGGGTGTGCAGGACTGCCCAATCTTGATCTCAATCGCATCGACTTTGAGCAGATTCTCCGGCGTGACACTGTATTGATTCGGGACATATTCAAAAATATATTTTCGGGAAGCACTGAAGCTCTGCTGCTGGATGCCTGTTCCCCCGGAGCCGATAGCCGTACCAACCATAGCGCTGCCTTTGGCCAGAGCCAACTGCGCCTCCAGGGAAAGCGAGCCGAAAGCCATGTGCGAAATCAAGATTGGGGTATCCAGAATCAAGGGCTGAGCCGCGTTGGGGCCGATCACAGTTTGGGTGACGACTTTGTCCTCGTTCGCCAAGGGAAGCCCATTCAACTGTTTGCCCATGATCAGTATATCATCCCAGGAAAGCACTGGCAAATGCGTTCGCATCGCTTCATCAATCGAATGGCCACTTTCCGCGATTGCATGAATATCATCCATCCACTCTTCCACTTCATCATGATTCCGGATGAAGGACGAGACATCCGCCGGCACCGTTTTCAATACTGTAGGTTGGCTTTGCTCAGGCTGCTCCGGCGCCTTGTCGTCTTGCCGCAGAAAATTACTTTTCCCAGCACCACAGTCCGGACAAGTCCAGTTATCCCGGAGATCTTCGAATTTGACACCTCTGGATTTGTCATCAAAGAGAAATTTACACACTTGACAGGTATACAATGCCATTGCTTTCACTCCTTATTCTTGCCAGAAAGCCGCAAAGGTTTTTTGCAGAAACTGGGGGTCTTCTCGTCCGGTCGTTTCCCGGCAACTATGCATTCCCCACAGAGGAATGCCGACATCAACGCCCTGCACACCGAGTAATGCCGAACAAACCGGCCCGATCGTGGAGCCGCAACCTTTGTCCGAACGGGCGGCAAAATATTGCACCGGGATTTTCGCCTGGCGGCATTGTCGCAACAGAGCCACCTGGCTAATGGCATTGCTGGCATAGCGCAACGATGCATTGCTTTTGATGACAATGCCACGGTTGAGTTGCGGACTGTACGCCGGATCATGCACTTCCGGAAAATTGGGATGCAGTGCATGCGCTGCGTCAGCAGAAAGCAATGCAGAACCCGCCAGTATCCGCAGCAAAATTTCTTCCCGATTTTTCCCATCTGGCAGCAGACGGCTCAGGACATCCCGTAAAAACGACGAATTGGCGCCCTGCATCGAGACGCTGCCGATTTCCTCGTTATCCGCCAGAAAAAGAATTTGAGAATGTTTTGCTGCAGGAATCTTGCACAAGGCAATGACTGCGGCATAGCAGCTTGCCAGATTGTCCAGTCGCGGAGCCAGAATCAAGTCCTGCTGCAAGCCGACAAAACATCCCGGTTCCCGATCATATAAAAACAGTTCCGCAACCAGAGAATCCGGTGCCGGTTTTTTTTTCGTCTTCAATAACTGTGCATACAGGTCTTGCAAAGTACCTTTTCCAAACAAGGCCGCCAAATGTTGCTGAGCATTGTAACGGAATCCCTCATTGATCTCCCGATTCAGATGCGGAGCGATATTGGGAATAACGGCCAAGGCCTGCGATGAACAGACCAGCCGAGGCGCCTTTGCACCCGCATCCAGCGCCAGTATTCGCCCTGCGACGCCCAGCGGACGATCCAGCCAGCTGCTGTGAATCGTCCCCCCATAGACTTCCACCGGTATCCGCAGGCCGCTACTGGCACTCTGCGCCGCCTGGCATTTCAACTTCAGGCTCGGGCTGTCCGTATGAGCTGCCACGATCCGAAAAGCAGATTCTTCCAACTGCCGACTCTGTCCCATCCGAAAAACCGCCAACGCGGATTGATTGCGAACCACAAAACCGCAAGCCCCAGCAGCCAGCGACCAGGCTTCGCTTTCCCGATACTCCCGAAAACCCGCCGCCAATAATTTTTTCTGTAAATTTTCGACTGCATGAAATGGAGTCGGAGACTGGTCAATAAAAGTCAGTAAATCCGTTGCCTCATCATGACGGTCCAATGTCTTCATCTCAATGCTGTTCCTGTCCTGCTAAAGCATCCCACCCCAGACAAAAAAAAGAAAAACGAATGCTTCACTGCTGCAATTATAAAAGACGGAAGAAAAACTTTCCAAGTAAGATTCTTTGCTCTTCTATAAACTATAATTCGAAAATTAAACAACGGACATTATATTAGGCTCGTTCGCTGAAATTTCTGTTATTTTTCTGGTTTTATTTTTATAAGGGATAAGTTGCCATGACCGGCGATTTTATTGTAGTTGGAGCTGTAGCCGACGATCCTCTGGCCAATGATATAGCGCACTACTTGCACCAGGAGACAGAAATTTCTGACCTGCTGGCAAATAAGTGTTTCGCTAATTCTGAATTTTGCCCGCGGTTCATCAGTGATGAAAATGATCTGGCGCATATCGGGCATTCTCTGGATGGCAAAACGGTCATCCTGGTTTCTTCCTGCTCTGGGGAACATTCCCGTAATGCCCGCGCCATGCGTACTTTCTTGGTAGCGCGTGCCGCCAAGGACAATGGAGCCAAACAAGTCGTCCTTGTCGAACCGGACTTGTTCTACAGCGCTCAGGACCGCGGCCCCCGCCCCGAACATGGACGAACAGGCCGCTCCCTACAGGATTATAAAAAATTTGACGGGCAGCCTTATTCCGCTTTGCTGTATGCGGATTTGCTCAAGGCTAGTGGTGTCGATATCGTCATGACGGTTCACAATCATTCGGATGCCGTCCAGAAACTCTTCAGTGAACATTTCAAAGACCGTTTTTATAACCTCTGCCCAGCCGAACTGTATGGAAATTATCTGGCAAATTATGGGCTTACCTCCAATGACAATGCCGACAAGGGACTGGTCATCTGCGCTCCTGACAATGGAGCAACCCCTTTTGCGAAAGAAGTCTTCCGCTATTTGAACAAGGAAAATGAAAATTTGCTGTTACTGCAGGGGAAACCTTCCCTGTTGCTGATGGACAAGGAACGCAGCGGCGAGCGGAAAGTGAGAATGGTTACCCATCCGGACAGTCCGACCCGTCTAGATGAAGTCGCCGGTCGCGTCATCGTAGTCTGCGATGACATGGTGCGCACCGGCGGGACAATCGCGGAGTGCTGCCGGCAGCTCAAGGAAGCGGGCGTCAGCCGCGTCATCATTGCGGTCACCCATTTTTATTCGTCACCGGAAGTCAAAGAAAATTTGCATGCCAATATTATTGACGATATTATCACGACCAATACGTTGCCGAATATTCTGAACCGCGACATGCAGGGGCGTCTGCGGCACAAGATGCTGATTCTGAAAATTGAACGTTGGATCGTCAATGCTCTGCGTCAACATGTGCTGAAAACCAGCTATACACCTTATGTTCCACCCTATACTGTCGATGTCTCGCGGAAAAACCCCCGCTGGTCGCTAAGCCAGCAGCTTTTGGGAAATACCTGAACACTAAGCGAAGACAAGCGTTCTCCAGGAGATCAGACCTCTTCCGGCAATGCCGGACGGCTTTTCGCTGCGGGATAGGTCTGCAGGATTTTTTCTGCGAAAGATCCGAAGGTGCCGGCTTCCAGGTGCTGACGAGCCTCTTTCATCAGCTGGATAAAGTAATATAGATTGTGCGTGGTCATCAGCCTGGCGCCCAGAATTTCGTTTGAGTGAAGTAGATGACGGACATAGGCTTTTGTATGATTTCGGCAGGCATAGCAGCCGCAATCTTCTTGGATCGGGGTAAAATCATCTTTATAACGCGCTGCTTTGACCGGGATGGTACCGGTCGGCGTATATGCGCTGCCATTGCGCCCCAACCGAGTAGGCAACACGCAATCGAACATATCGATCCCGCGCAACACACCGGCGATCAGCTGCCGCGGTGTACCCACCCCCATCAGATAATGCGGCAATTCCAGCGGTAAAACCGGGGCACAAATATCGAGGACCTCCAGCATGCTTTTTTCCGGTTCGCCGACACTAACCCCGCCAATGGCAATGCCATCAAAATCCATGCCGGCAATTTCTTCGACAGCTTGGCGGCGCAGATCGGGGAAGGTGCTGCCTTGCACAATGCCGAAAACCAGCTGCCCTTCCGCTCGGGGCTGAATCCGGCATTCCCGAGCCCAGCGCAGTGTCGTCTCCAAGGAAAGACGCGCTTCATCCCAGCTGACTGGCCAGGCCGTGCATTCATCAAAAACCATTGCAATATCTGAGCCGAGGATGCGCTGAATTTCCATCGATTCTTTGGGACCCATGAACAGCCGGCTGCCGTCCAGATGCGATTGAAAGAAAATCCCATCCCGGTTTTTCTTTCCGAGTTTGCTAAGGCTGAAAACCTGGAAACCTCCGCTGTCAGTGAGAATAGCTTTCTGCCAATTCATGAAGGCATGCAACCCGCCGGCTTTCTGCATCAGTTCCATGCCTGGGCGCAGATTCAGATGGTAGGTATTTCCCAGGATAATTTCCGCACCCATCTCTTCGAGTTCGAAATTCGCCATGGCCTTGACCGAAGCCTGCGTGCCTACCGGCATAAACACCGGAGTTTGCACAGCCCCATGCGCAGTCTGCAGAATGCCGCGCCGAGCCAGACTGCCGGAATCTTGTTTCAGAATGGTAAAGTTCATCGCTCCCCGAATTTTGAGTTGAAAACAGAAATTAAACCTAGCGGGTCAGAGGGGGTTGCAGGCGAAGATCGCCACAGCAGCCATGATCATCAGTGCCGCCAGCAGGCGGGTTAGCCAGATAGCCGTCCTGGCTTTGCTTTCCATCTGGACAAAGCCAAGCCAAGCGACCAATGCGCCCAGTAAAACTGAAATCAAACCCCGGGCGGATTGTATGATACTGGTGAAAACAGTTCCCAGCAGGCCAATGCTCAGGTAAAAAACCACCATCGCTGCAATCCAGGCACAAGAATAGGGTATGGCAGATTTCGCTTTCTGCCAATCAAAACGAAGAAAAAGCAGTCCAGGCAGCGAAATCAGCCCCAGCCCTCCGTAACAAAAACCCGTAGCTAATATTCCCTTATAGACCGGGTTTTCCACCGGGATCGCAACCACCAGTCGATAATCTGCAATATCGGACGCGGCCAAGAAAAAACAGCAACACACAATCGCGGCCAGGGCTTTTAAATCAATCCGCAAACCGCTGTGATTCATGATCAACCCGGCAATTGCACAAAGCCCAACCGCCAGCCAATGCCAAGGGCCAATTTGCTGCCCGAAAAACAGCATATTCATCAACACCAGAAAAAGAATTTTCACTCCCAACATCGATGACAGTCGGGAGGCCTCGACAACCCGGATCGCTGCAAAATAACAAACCTGTGCAATCAGGATCGTACCTACACTCCAGGCAGTATATGCAGCAAGTTCACGGTTAAACGTCAGCATTGGCCAGCAACAGGCCAACAGCACAACGGAAAGAATCCCCATGATCAGCTGAGAGTAAATGGTTAATTCCAGAGCCCTGCCGCCACGCACAAAAAACAGCCTGCTCAACAAATAGGCAATCGGTTGAAAAATGGCAGTCAGCAGGCCACAAAGGATGCCGGCAATCATTGAACTCCTTATTCCCGCAAAAGCAAAATCACATAAGGGGAAAAGCATGTTTGCCCCCGCTCTTATGCATAATATAAACCGGAAAAGAAAGTTGAAGTTGAAATCAGCCAGGACAAAAACGGCAGCACGGACAATCACGGACAATCACGGGGTGGACTGGTGTCCACAACCTAAACTGCCTTGGGACTACCCTCTGGGCGGCGCGAGCTATGAAACGCCGGCATCCGCGCCCATCCGCGCTAACTTAACTTAAAAAATTGAAGTTTGGAACACATCCATCACATAACAATAGCCGATTTATAGTTCAAAAATCCAGCTGCTTTTTTAGGTTTAGCACAAAGGTCTTGGATTGATGCATACTTTCAGCATAAAATATTTCTGATTTCTTTGGTACGGGCGACGGGATTCTCTCCACACTCGCCCGGACTATAAGCTGCAAAAAAATTCCGGGTTAGGGCATTGCCGCTGCGAAGTAGTGCTCCTGCAGCAACAGGCTTTAGCCACTGAGAACTCATCATCTCTCAGTTAAAAGCTTGGCCGTCAGGGCGGCATTCTCTTCGACCATCAAATCGTTATCAAGTCGGTTCATCCCCACGTTGATAACATCACCAGCTTTGATATTGTGCAATGCATAATCGAATCCCATCACCGGATCGATCCGCCCGGCGCCGAGAATCTTATAAGCGATACATGGCTTGGACAGTGCGCGAATCAGTGACACCGCCCGAAAAACATTGTCGAGCTGGAAATTGTCCCCATGCCCTCTGGTATGAACACTGCCACAATTAAAGAAGGGCACAGCGTGAAAATCTACGATATCCATATCATTGACCCACTCGTGAGCCTCAGGAACGTGAGCAGCGACGCCGACTGGAATTCCTTTGTTTTTGGCATAATCGACCCAGTGCCGGACACAGCCAGCGTCCCGCTTTGCAAACAGCTCGTCAATCAGCCCGCCGTGAAAATACATCGCCCGGCAGCCGATAAGGGCAACGCGGTCAATGGCCTCTTCCATTCTGGCATAAGTCTGAAAGGAGACCTGAGCAATCCACTGCATTGGTCCACCGGTAGACAAGTACTTTTCGGTAGTATCAATCACCCACTGTGTCTCGTTGTTCGTCACGAAAGCATTGATGCCGCTCTTCCAGGCTCGCTTCCAAGTCTCCATGATTTGTTCAGGGGTATGGTATGTGCGCATAGCCTCGTCCCGGGCTGCGCTCTGATGACTGAAACCACCAAAAGGATTGGCACCGATCAGCAGTTTGGTCAAGCTTAAACCACAAAAATCAACGGTTGGCAACATGATATTCGCGCGCCCTTCAAGGTTTAACAACACAATTGAATTCGTACGCCCGTGTTTGTTCCAGCGCAAACTTGGGCGATTCTATAGCGGAAATCGTCTGCAGTAGCAGGTGCACGATCAAAGCATTTTCCGTATTGTAATCGCCTGATATGAATAGGATAAACTGCCTTAATATTCTCCATGCCCTGCATTTGCATCATTGCTGTCATATCTGCAAGAATATGCTCAAAACACCTTCGCTTGCCTGCGGACAAGAACCAAAAGATCAACTGGAATATTATTCTAATATAGCACGAGGAAAATTCAATTCAAACAAAGATTGCTGCAGTTCTTCTGCCAGACAATTCAAAGGTAATCGGACGGGACTTTCAAAAGTCCTTGCGAATAAACAATAGACTAAAACCGTATTTAGCGTGGTTCAAAACAAGGTTCCACTTTGTATTCCAGCTTGTCCAGTGGTGCCGGGGCATTGGCCTGCACAACTGTTGCCCGGAACAGTTTTTTTTTGATTCACGCCACCCTGATGTTACCCTTTTGCACCATTAGCGACAATGATATTTTCAAAATCTGCATTAAATTAAAGGTTTTTACGAAAGTTATTCATTTACGTTTTATTGAACAGGGTCTGCATATGAGGAAACCGATTACAGCTGCTGAATTACGCCGTTTGTTCATTGAGTTTTTTAAGAGTCATGGGCATGCCGAAGTCAAGAGTGCGCCACTGGTGCCGGAAAATGATCCGACCTGCTTGTTCACCACTGCCGGAATGCATCCCTTGGTGCCGTATTTGCTGGGCGAAAAACACCCTTCCGGCAAACGCCTCACTGATGTACAGAAATGTCTGCGCACCGGCGACATCGATGAAGTCGGCGACCCGTTCCACCTGACCTTTTTTGAAATGCTGGGCAACTGGTCGCTCGGCGATTATTTCAAAGAAGAAGCCATCGCCATGAGCTACACCTTTCTTACCGAAAAACTCGGTTTCCGAAAGGAAGAAATCAAGGTCACCTGTTTTGCCGGCGATGCGGATGCCCCGAAAGACACCGAAGCGGCAACCCTTTGGATGAAACATGGAATCCCGCAAGAGAATATCTATTTTCTAGGTAAAAAGGATAATTGGTGGGGCCCGGCGGGGCAATCCGGTCCCTGCGGCCCGGACACGGAAATGTTTGTCCCGCTAGATCGTCCGGATTGCGGCCCGGAGTGCGGCCCTGCCTGCGGTTGCGGCAAATGGGTAGAAATCTGGAATGATGTCTTCATGCAGTATAATAAAACCCTGGACGGGAAATACGTCCCGCTGGAACACCCGAATGTCGATACCGGCATGGGTGTGGAACGGGTGACGGCTTTCATGCAGGGAGTCCGCAGCGCGTATCAAACGGAACTCTTCCACGGCATCTTTGTGAAAATCAAGGAATTATCCGGGCGTCAGGATGTGGGGCAGGACTCACGCAGCGCCAGAATCGTTGCTGAACATCTTCGAGCCGCCACCTTTCTGATTGCTGATGGCGTCAAGCCCAGCAATGTGGATCAGGGCTATGTCCTGCGCCGGCTTATCCGCAGAGCCATCCGGGAAGCGCGCAAAATTGGCATTACGCAAAGCTTCACCAGCTCAATTGCAGTGGTCATCATTGCCGAATACTCCTCCGCATATCCCGAATTGAGCCAGCAGGAAAAAGTCATCCATGAAGAATTGAACCGGGAAGAAGAACAATTCGGCAAAACCCTCGAAAATGGGACTCGGGAATTCAATAAACTGATTGACCGGATTCCGGATTTTGTGGTCAAGAAGGTCATCAGCGGGAAGAATGCGTTCAATCTTTATGAGACCTATGGTTTTCCTTTGGAACTGACCGTTGAAATGGCGAAAGAACGCGGTTTCGAGGTCGATGAAAAGGGTTTCCATGAAGCCTATGAAAAACATCAGGCTTTGTCACGCGCCGGAGCGGAACAGAAATTCAAAGGCGGTCTGGCGGATCAGTCCGACGCGACCGCGGCCTTGCATACTGCGACTCATCTTCTCCATAAGGCCCTTCGTCAGGTGCTGGGCGAGCACGTCGCGCAGAGCGGCTCCAATATTACCGCTGAGCGCCTGCGTTTCGACTTTAGCCATCCCGACAAAATGACCGTGGAACAATTGGCTGAAGTCGAACGTATCGTCAACGAACAAATCCAGAGAGATTTGCAGATCACTTGTGAGGAAGTTTCTCTGGAAGAAGCCCGCAAACGTGGCGCCATCGGCTTATTTGGCGAAAAATACGGAGAGGTTGTCAAACTCTATACGATGGGGGATTTCTCGATGGAGATTTGCGGCGGCCCACATGCCACCCATACCGGGGCACTCAAAAACTTCAAAATCCTCAAGGAAGAAAGCTCCAGCCGCGGTGTACGCCGCATCAAAGCCGTCCTGAAATGATAATTCAGAGATTATTGCAAAGGGCAGGGAGAGCGTAGCGTCCCCCTGCCCTTATTTATTCTCGAGTCCTTTCCCTCAAATGAACCAGCCTCCGGTGGCAACCATTCGGTAGCGGGTATCACAACCACCGATAGTATCCGGGTTCTGCTCCAGCTCCGGGATGGAAACAATTGTTCCATCCAGCAATTCCTTGATGCGGCGGCTGGTTTCCCGGTAGCGTTCTTTGAGCCCGCCCATTTTGATCTGCATCACTTCCAGACCGTCATATTTATAGCTGCGCAGCCACTGCCGACGGAACGACTGGCAAAAACCGTCCAAAGCGGCCAGTACGGCATCCACCTTGGCTTCGCTGAGGGTTTGCAACTCCGCCTGGTCGCGCTTCTTGTAGGCTTGGCAAAGTTGCAAGCGGAATTGAGTTTTTTGCAACAGGACATTGGCACAATGCCAGGCATGATCGATATGCCCGGCATTCCAATCATTGTTGCGGTGCGAATTGAGTTCGTCCATGATCCGTTGCAGAGACGGCAGGTATTCTTCCCAGACCGTTGATTGGAAAGCCCTGTATTCATGCCAGACAATCCCCATCAGCGGATCATCCCAGAGTACCATGGCGGCATTCAAATGCCAGGGCGGAGCACCATGACGTTTCCGATTTTCCACACTCATATCCGTCTTGCTTACTGTGATATTGAGATCGGAAGCGATCAGCTGGCGTTTGTAACTGGTGCCGAAAACCCCACTGAAAAACTTCTCAATACGCTCATCGTCGCTTTCACCATTGAATGCTTCGTCCGCCGCCCAGGCCAATCCTGCAAAAGCGGAGTCAAATTCACAATATCCGCCATCGTCACCCCACATTGTGTAGATCATCTCTTTGACACCTTCCTTACGGCAGGCTTTCAGGCAGGGGCGTACTGTGGCCGTCGTAATTTCATGATCGTACCAGAGTTTGACCCAAGTCCAGACTCCAGAGGCCATGACAACCGGTTTTTTGCCCAGCCCGCGATGCAGCTGCAGCATTTTACGGTAGAATTCTTCCTCACGATGATAGTAATCCCAGTAAACCAACTGCGCTTCCGGGGCAATCGCGGCTTTGACTTCTGCTGGGATATTGCTATTCAAATCATAATAATTCAAATCCTTGTTACCCAGCCTGAAATACATATCGCTCCAGATCATCGGCTTTAATTTGAGTTCATTACAGATCTGGCAGACCCGGCTCAAATGACGATTGTAGAGTTCAAAGGCATCCTGTTTACCATGCAAATCCTGAAAACGGCCCCGTCCGAGATCATGCGTTTCATCCATGCCGATATGAATGCGCCTTGCCGACAAGGCCTCACTCCAGAAAGTCAGCATCTTCCGGATCAGCTGGTAGCTTTCTTCATGATCGACCAGGATGACATTGTCGGTATCCTTAATATGAGCATATGCCGGCCAGCGCAGGATGGGCTCCAGATGTCCCAAAGCCTGGATGGATGCAATCATCTCTACTCCGAGAGCCTGAGCCACTACATCCATGGCTTTGATTTCTTCGACGCTGTAGGCCCCCCGCATATAGCCAAAATAAGTTTCGCCCGGCAGCTGGTACGCATCCTTGGTATAGAGCATCATCATGTTGTAGCCCAGCAAAGCGAGCCGCCGCAGCCAGTGCTGCGCATAGTCGACGGTCAGAACGGGATTACGCGAGCAGTCATAGAGGACGGCATACGTCTCAAAATCCAACGTTTCTTCCGCCTCAGTACCGGAAAGCGCATAGCCAATTCCGCGCGCCGCTGCCGACAATTTTCCATACTCGATCTCCATCCCATCATTACGTTTTCGAACCCGCAATCTTTCCGGCTCGTTGACAGGTCTGAACAACAGTTTCAAACCCTCGCCCTCTGTGCAGATTGGATATTCTTTTCCCAACTCGGTCAACAAAGAAGCCAGTTCTGGAGAAACGCTGGCCGGATCATAAATCAGATTCATCTTTTTCCCCTAAGCAATGGTTAGTCCACAAAAACTTTTTTGCAGATTATATGCCTCACGCAGGCCATGATACTGAAATTAAATATAAGTCATTACAGGAACTTTGAAACTATAAAGCCGTCAAATAAGTGCTATTTTACTTGGTTGATGTATTCGTTCATTCCGGACGCACCGTTTGATCACGGGATTCTTTGTTTGCATCTTCTATCCTTTTAGCACATCGAATTACAGAGTCGTCATGAAGCATGAAACGAATATGGGAATGACAATATGAATTCAATCCGAGCCCGGTTGGAAGCCTGCGCTGATCCGGACTACCGCGCCTTTACCCGGAAATTGATCCCGACGGCTCTGCCGATTCTGGGCGTCCGCACACCAATCCTGAAAAAACTCGTTCAGGAACTGGTGAAAGGCGATTGGCGAAGTGCTCTGGCAAGCGTTGCGAATGACAGTCTGGAAGAAGTCCACCTGAAAGGCTATATCATCGGCATGGCGGGAATGCTCTTGGCAGAAAGGGAAGAACGGATTCGAGCCTTTCTGCCTCTCATTGACAATTGGGCCACCTGCGACGGATTCTGCAGCGTCCTGAAAGTCCTGGGTCGTGACCGGGAACGCTGCTGGTCTTTTCTGCAGCCCTGTTTTCACAGTGCCGCGCCATTCGAACGACGTTTTGCCATCGTCATGTTACTGAATTATTTCCTGCATCCAGAGGAATTGCCAAGAATATTCCAGGTTTTTGAAGAAATTTCCCGGCAGGAGTATTACGTGCAAATGGCGCTCGCTTGGGCCTTGTCCATGGTTTATGCTAAATTTCCGGAACCGACGCTGGCTTATCTGCAGAATTGCACCCTGGAAGATGATATTCTACGAAAAACCTTGCAGAAAATCCGGGAGTCCCGTCAGGTTCCGGCGGCTTTGAAAAAACCGCCGCTTGTTTTACCTGGCAGCAAACGGTAGATTTGCCCTTACAATTGCAGATTTAACTGCACGGGACAGTGGTCGGATCCGAGAATATTGGCCAGAATTTCGGCCTTCATCACCCGTTCTCGGAAGGCCTCATTCACGCAGTGATAATCGATTCTCCAGCCGACGTTGTTTTCTCGGGCTCGGGCTCGGTATGACCACCAGGTATATTGGCCGGGCTCGGCATTGAACAAGCGAAAAGTATCCAGAAAACCTGCACCGATAAATTGATCCATCCAAGCACGCTCTTCCGGCAGAAAACCCGGGCTGCCGACATTTTCCCGAGGGCGTGCCAGATCAATCTCCTGATGCGCAATATTATAATCCCCACATAGTACCAGATTTTTGCCCCGGCTGACGAGTTCCCTGCATTTTTCCAGGATTGCCTGACAAAACGCCAGTTTGTAGTACAGCCTGGCGCCGGCCGCTTGGCTGTTCGGGAAATAGCAGTTCAGCAGATGAAAGTGGGGGTATTCCAGAATCATCACCCGGCCTTCCTGGTCAAATTCCTCGCAAGCCAGTTTTTCGATGGACAGGGGCTCTTGGCGAAAATAAGCAGCCACTCCGCTATAGCCTTTTTTTGCCGCGGGGAAAAGCACCAGCCGGTAACCCGATATCTGACGCAACTCAGCATCAAGCTGTTCCAGCTCGGCCTTGACTTCTTGCAGGCAGACGCAATCCGCCCCACTACCCTGCAACCAACTTGTAAAACCCTTTTTCTGTATGGCCCGAAGACCATTGACATTCCAAGATATGATTTTCTGCATACTGCTTCGCATACTCCTTGATTAATGACAACCGCATGCTTTTGTGCTGCGGTTCGATGAGAGTTATTGAGACGCATGTTCGTTTGAATATATGATCCGGGGTCACAAAAGCAAATTCAGACCCTGCGACTTGCTTGAATGCTGCACTCTCTTTGATTGATTACAGTGCGTTTGGAAAAGACCCCGAAAAAGCCTGTTTCAAAAAACAGCTCCATTAAAACAGGTACGTGCTTTGCCCCTCACCTTTATAAAAAATACGAAAATCTTAAAAAATTACACGGATCTTTAAATAATTATAGAATTTTACATCTTTTTATATAAGATTTTCTGAAATCATTCACCTATATTAGAGTCAGTAACAAATCTCAGTACTCTGTTGTCCCGTCGAAAGGAATAGGAATGAAAATCTCGTTATCCTATGCAGATTATTTAGTCATGCTGGTATATATGCTTTGCATGCTGGGGACGGGCTGGTATTTTTCCAAGAATAAAAAGGATGCGTCGGACTATCTTCTTGGTGGGCGTTCGATGCCCTGGCTGCCGGTTGGCCTTTCGATGCTGATGACTTTTTTTTCCACCTATTCGATGGTGATGGTGCCGGGGGAGATTTTTAATCATGGGCTTGATCTCTGGGTCCTGGCACTGATTAACCCTTATGTTCAGATTCTTTCGGTAGTGATCTTTACCCGTTTCTTTTTTAAAATCAACGCCTTCACTCCGTTTGAATACCTCGCCTATCGCTATGACAAGTATGCCCGTCTTCTGGCTGCCCTCGGCAATAGCGTCAGCTCGATCCTCTATGTCGGCATGGTGTTGCTTTCCACAGCCAAGATTTTTGAATCCGCCGCCGGCTGGCCCTGCTGGCTAACCATCATAGTGATTGGCGGAGTCTCTTTGATCTATACCAGCGCAGGCGGAATGCGCGCCGTTGTCTGGACAGACAGCATCCAGTTTTTTGTCATGGGCATCGGTATGACAGTCCTGCTGTTCACGCTTTGCTCTTTAGTTCCTGGCGGCGCGGTCGGAGCAGTGACCTATGCCTTTGAACATGGACATGGCCTGAACCGTTTTTCGGAGTCTGACTTTTACTCGCTTTGGCCTTATGTCCGGCTTACCTTCTGGGTGACTCTGATCAACTATATTATGGGAAGCCTTGGCTTTGGTACCGGCCAAATGACGGTGCAACGCCTGATTGCCACCGGCTCCATCCGCAAAGCGATCAAAGCACAATGTGTCAGCTCGCTTTTGATCACCCCCCTGCAGCTTCTGATCTGGTTCATTGGTCTGGGTATTTTCAGCTACTATGCGCAGAACCCGGACCCCCGGGTCATCAACGGAGATGGCGCGCTGTTTGTCTTTGTCGCCACCAAACTGCCCTTTTTGATACCGGGACTGTTCATTTCTGCGATGCTGGCTGCCGCGATGAGCACCTTAAGCAGTTGTTTCAATAGCGATGCCGCCGTCTGGTTGAAGGAAATCTACATGCCTTACTTCAACAAAAAGGCGGATGACCAGAAACAGGTGCGCTTCTCCGAACGAGCAACCATCGCCGTCGGACTGACCGGAATCATTTTTGCGCTGCTGCAATTTCTCTCATCCATCTGGTTCAAACAGACCATGGTGGAAGTCAGCGTGATTTTTGGCATCATCACGGTTTCCGTGGGCGTAATGAATTACATCTTTGCGATTGCTTCCCGAAAGGCCAGCTCCCTTTCGTTTTGGAGCATGCTGCTGTCAAGCTATGGATTGAAGGTAGCGATACTGATCTGGTATGCCACCAGTAAACGCGGTGAAATCCGGTTTCTGGCGGATGGAACGCTTGGACTGGCCGGACCGATCAGCCCTGCCTGGATTCTATGGCCGGCCATCCTGACTGTCCTGACCCTGATCCTGGCCATGGCTGTGAGACGCTGGCGGCGGGGCTTTATCATGGCAGCTTTGCCAGCGGCGGGGTTCACTCTGGGCGCATCGCTATGGTATTTTTTCAGCCATACAGGAGATCCCACTCTGCCGAAGGTGCTGAGTTTTCAGTGGGTCGGATTGCCGAATTTGCTGTTCTCGATCCTTTTCATGGTTGTCTGGCATCTTTTCGGCCCTGAACAAGCCCCGGAACGCTATCGGGGACTGATCTGGAGTGACATTAAAAGCAAAGTTCGTGAACTTGAAGCCTGAGTGGTCAAATTGATACAAAAAGGAACTCGAAGCATGATGAAAAAAATCCCCATTTTACTGGTAGCGATGTTTTCTCCTCTCATGTTGATTTCGGCGGAATCCAAAGTAAAGATTTTCGTCAGCTGGCATGACAATGCGGAGGAAAACTTCAGCAGTCTGCCAAGTGGAGAAATGAAGCATGCGCGGCGCACGGCTTTTCCGATGAAAGGGCGTGCTCTGGTCATTGACACCTTGCGTCCTGTAACGGCGGCAAAAATTATTTTGCCTTTAACGAAGCTCAGTTTGAAGAGTCCGGAAATGCTTTCTGAAGCCGGTCAAAGCCGTGTTTATGCTGGGAATGATCCGCAAAATCTCTTGTTGGTGGAGGCCGCGTTGATCACGGTGGAAGCAAAAGAGGTAGAGGGGGTTCTTCATGAAACGGTTGTCATCACTGGGCTGCCAGAAGCGCGTTATTATCAGATTCATGCCCCGCGCACGAAGGTTCCCTATGTTTTTGGGTTGGAAGATGCCTTTAAGTTGGTTGAAGTGCATACTGCGGCACTTGCGGAAGCTGAAGCAGCGTCCGTCCAATATCCCGATGTCAAGGACATGGATTTCAGCTTGGATCAAGTTGCGCTCCCCATCGCCGGCTGTGGCTTCCGTGATCATGGTAATGAGGCTCTGGTGGCAAGCGACCCCGTATTGCCGGAAGGTGGCACGGCTCAGATCGGATGGCCATGGCGTCATCGCAGTGTTGGCTTTATTCTCGAACAAGCAGCAAGCGTGGGAAAGATTGTGTTTACCTTGGAAAAGATGCAGATGCAGCGTCCGGAAATGACCACCGGCTTGGAAAAAGCACAAGTTTTTGCCAGTAAAGACAATCAGAACTTCAGCCGCATCATACCACAAGTCGACACTCAGCTCTACCGCAATGGTGACAAACTCTTTGCCAGAGTTACTCTAAGCGGCACTTTTACCGGAAAATATTTTCGGGCCTATGCCCCCTGGGAAAATAATTTTTACGTCTTTGGCTCTCGCCGGCTCAATACGTCGATCAAGGCCTTTTCCAGTGCAACTGCACAAGCCAGAAGTTTTTCAGTCCCCCTTTCAGCCAACAAGAGCTTTCCCGTGAATTTCGTTTTATCCGGTTGCGACACAACAAAAGGGGAAGCCGCCATCTATGTTGATGGCCAGGAAAAACCACTTTGGCAAGCCGATTTTTCGCAGCTCAAAGCGGACACCAGCAATATGCTCATGATAACACCGGATCACTGGGCGCCCGGAATCCGCAAACTCCAGCTGGTCATTCGGGAAGAAAACAACGAATTCCCCCAAACCCTTGAGCAGTGCTTACGCTTTCATGCAGGAGACCTCCTGCTCAGCCCTGAAAACATCAAGGGATTTACAGCAACAGAAGAACTCCTTGGCAGCGAAAAAACCCGCTTCCTGACGGCTGAAAGCAAAGGAGCAACCCTGGAATACTCGGTTCCAGCCGCCGGCGACTATGCGCTTTACATCATGATCAAAGGGGAAGGGCAAATTAAGGTAACAACCAGGGATATCGCCAACACCCTGGGACTCCAACTATGGCACCCCGGGAACACGCAAAATAACCTCGCCGGAGAAAATTTTGTCGGAGCCGCCCGGCTGGAAGCCACGGATAAAATCAGCATTACAGCCATAAACGACGCGGTGAGCATTGGCAACGTAAAACTTTCCCCCATCGACACCAAACGGTTGGCCATTTACCAAGCCGCTCCAGACATCAGGCCCGCAGCCATTATTCATGCCGATGGATACAGTGATTTTTATGCCCGGGAAGTCACTCCGGAAGAACTGCGTCGGCGCATCGATCAATATCAAGCCAATCATGCGTTTGCCTATGACTGGTGTGTTGGCACAACTGCGGTGAATTATCCCTCCAAGGTCGCCACGCCATTCGGGCAACAACGCGATGTCGTCTATTGGCGCAATGGGGATCGCTTGGCCGGGGAGCGGCTCGAAAAACTGCTCTCCGCCGGGCATGATCCCGTCCAAATCCTGCGAAACTACAGCCGGGAGAAAGGGTTTCGTCTGTCGCTCACCCAACGTGCGGGAGCCTACTACAGCAATGAAAAAAGCCGCTCCATGAATGCCCAATTTTTCATCGATCATCCGGAATTTTATCAGGTCGATACAAATGGGCGCACATGGGAAAAGCCCAGTTACGCTTATCCGGAAGTGCGCCAGTTTTATCTCGACATGATCCGCGAAATGGCCGCCTACAAACCCGATGCCATCACGATTGAATTTCTCCGCCATCCCCCGTACTTCCGCTATGACAAGCCATTAATTGACGAATACATAAAACGGCATGGCAAATGTGAAAAAAATAACTATCTTGATGATAAGTGGCAAAAAATACAATGTGACATCATGACTGCACACATCCAGGAAATCCGGCGAATTCTTGCTGCCGCCGATGCGAAAATCCAGCTCGAAATCAGTTTTGACTGGCATGATTACTACAAGCAGGGAATTGATCTGCAAACCATTCTTGAACTCGGCTTGGTGGATTTGATTTCACCGGGGATTTACCATGTCGGAAAACAGAAGTACTTTCCCGTACAGCCATTTGCGGAAATGGTACGCCATTCACCCAGAAAAGTCTTGATTTTTCCGCGGGTCGAAGCAACCATTTACGGCGGCGATCCCACCCCGGAGGAAGAAAAAGGGCTGATCAAAATTGAACGCAGGAACTTATCGGTACCCATGTTTCAACAACTTTTCATCACTTTTTTGCAGGAAGGCGCGGACGGCATCCGCCCCTTTAATACCGGCGGAGCGTGGCTGTCTCAAACCTTAGCCGATCGCTCGGGTTTGAAGCGCTTTCAAACCTTCGTCCTGCCGCTACTCGATCTCCGTATTACAGTAGAATAATTTCCACCCCATTTAACAAGGAGTAACCATCATGAACAGAAAATCCTGCTTTACCCTCATTGAGTTGCTGGTCGTTATCGCCATCATCGCCATACTGGCTTCCATGCTGTTGCCGGCTTTGAGCAAAGCCCGCGCCCGGGCACAAAACATCACATGCGTTTCAAATCAAAAAGAATGCGGCATGGCTTTTCTAATGTATGGAAATGATAACAATGGAATTATGCCGTTGATCAGAAAATACAATACATCTTATCATTTCTGGTCAGAAATATTGAATCAGGAAAACCACCTGCCTGGCAAAAATATTTTACAATGCCCCTCGATTTTGCCCAGACGCTACATTGCCCGTAATTACACCTATGGGATAACTACCCTTGCTGCTGATTTTCCTTCTGCAGGTGGCATCAGGGTACAGGAAACAACCGCCAACGGCTATTTTATTTATATCTTGCCCGAAAAATCTGCAAAGCCGTCTCAACTGGCAGTGATGGCAGAATCGGTCAATGAATGGCTCGTTGCGGCCAACGGTCTGCCAGCTGCCTGGATCAGTATCTATGAATGGCGACTGTCAGCTGCCCCAGCTGCCAGTGGCACCACTTACGCGGCACATTTCAGGCATGACGGACGGGCTAACTTTCTGTATTCTGACGGCCATGCCGCCAGCCAAACACTGAATGAGTATGCCAAGGATGCTAAAACCAGAGTCAATTCAACCGTCACCACCGTCTATGGACGAGACCTCTTTTTCGCCGTTAAAAGTGTTGTTATCAACTGAAGGAAACATCCGCACATGATCTATGATAATTGGCAAAACCTGTCGAAATATACTGAACTCATGCCGGCTGCAGTAGCGGCGATTGCAAAATTCATGGGGACGGTGACTGCAGACACACCTTGCGGTTCCTATCCTCTGATTGGCGATGACGTCAAGGCCTCGGTCTTTGATTCAAAAACCAACCCACTGGAAAAAGGCGTCTTTGAAATTCATCACCAATTCATTGATCTGCAAACCATGTTGATCGGCGAAGAACTCAACTACTGCCGTCTGTCCACAGACGGCTTGAAAGAAACAATGCCCTTTGATTGTGAAAAAGATTATCAGCTCTTTGAAGTGGATTTGAGCGAAGCGGTAAAACTGCTGCTGAAGCGAAATTGTTTTGCCGTGTACTTCCCCGAGGAAGCCCACTTGACAAGTTCCGCGATTGATGGCAAAACCCAGCCGATAAAAAAGATTGTTTTCAAAATCCGTTATCAAAACCATTAATCCGGGAATCTTCCCGCAATACTCAGGAGTTTTCCATGCAGGAATTAGCGCTTCAAGTCCGCCAGGCACTGACCGGCCCTTTTTGTTCCATCCCTACCCCATTTACGAAAGAAGGGGAAATTGATTATCCAACAGTCGCCAAAATGATCGATTTCCAGATCAGTTCTGGATTCAAAATGATTTTTTTGACCCCCGGAAACAGCCACTTTAATTGCCTGCGGGACAAGGAAATCGCTGAACTCTGCCGATTCACCGCCGAAACAACAAAAAAACGCGCCTTGACCTGCGTTTGCAATTTTTACTATGGCACAAAAGATGCGCTGGAATTCGGCCATTATGCGAAAGAATGCGGGGCGGATCTGCTGCTAACCTTCCCGCCCAATTGGGCTGGCTCCATCACCCAGGAGTCCATCATTGATTACTATGTAGCCGTTGCTGAAGTAATGCCGCTGATGATGATTTATCCCTCATTAGGCCCGATACCAGCATCCACAACAGTCATCGAACAGGTCATCGAAAAATCCGGAGGACGGATACTCGCCGTGAAAGATGACTCCTGTACCGCGGCATCCCGGCAGATGACATCTGCGCTTTCGCAACGTTGCGCCGTGTTTTCCGGCGGGCAAAAACAGAATTTTCTGAACATACAACCGTATGGGGCGACCGGCTTTCTTTCGACGATCGGCCTGTTTAAGCCGGAAATCACCTGGAAATTCTGGCAGGCATACCAAAATGGCGATTGGAAAACCGTCATGGACATTGTCGTCGATATCGATATTCCCTTCTTTAACACACTGCTGAAATGTCCAGGCTCCTTTGATGCCGGCATCCATGCCATCATGGAAATATATGGCTTCGGGAAACGCTGCCGCCGCGCACCCTACTACGACTTGAACGACAAGGAAATGGAAACTTTGCGCGACGACTTGGGAAAAATCAACCTCATTTGAAAGCTGCTACCATGAAAAAAACCTATTCCGCTTCCATTACTCCCCTGACTCCGCAAAAGACTCTGGATGAAAAATCGTTGTTTCGTGTGATTGACCGCAACGTCCGACATGGCCTGAGCGGTGTTTTCCTGCTCGGTTCCATGGGAGAGTGGAGCCAGTTGGACAATGAAACACGCGATGCGGTTATTCGGGTTGGTACCGAAGCAATGGCCGGAAGAGGTGAAATCCTGGCTGGAATTCATTCCACCGGCTTGGACTTGACACTGAAAAACATGGAGCGCATTGCGGACATTCCCTTTTCCAGTTATGTCATAACCCTGCCGAATCGGACTTCCCTGATCGATCCGATGACCTACCTGTTGACGGTACTCGACAAGGCCGACAGACCGGTATATTACTACCATCATCCGGGAGTCAATGGCATTCGTTTTGGAATCGACGACTTTCGCCGTCTGGCTCAACATCCGCGCTTCGCCGGCTTGAAAAACTCGGCCAGCGACATGATGCTGCGCAAAGAACTCCTGATGCTGAAACAGGAATGCAACTTTATACAGCTGGAAGGCAACGAATGGGCCATGGATGAAGCATTGATGCTGGGCTGCGACGGCGTCCTTTCCGGCGGCGGTGCCCTCACCTCGAAAATGATGGTTGCCCTCGCCAGAGCAGTCGACCAGCAGGATTTTACAAAAGCAATGCATATTCAGCATCGCCTGATAAAGGTGTTTCATCTGATCTACGGCAAATCGCTCAATTCCGTCTGGGCTGGTGAAAAATACGCATTGAAGGTACTGGGTGTCATTGATTCAGAAATGACGCTCGTTGAATGCGCTGAAACCTTGCTTACCCCCGCACGCCGCCGGGAAATCGAAACCGGACTCGAACAATTCCGCGAGGAATTGGATTGATGCAAAAGGGGACTGTAAAATGTTGACGCCTTTTGCCCATCCCTTTTTTTATTGTACTTCCTTCTGCATCATCTCACTGGACTGCGCAGAATTTGCACACGCTCAGCTTTCTTCTGAGGGGTAATGACCGAACTTTTGCTGATAGGCGTTGGCAAAGTAATGCGGGCAGTTCCAGCCGCTGAGCATGGCAACCTCCTTGATCCGGTAACGATGCTGCCGCAACAAGCGTTGCGCCGTATGCAGGCGATAGTTGACCAGATATTCTTTCGGAGTGCACTGCTGGCTTTTGCGAAACACCTTCTGGATATAATTGGCTGATATGCCAACTTTACCGGCGATTTCCGCTATGGTCAGATCCCCACGATGATAGTTTTCATGAATATAACTGCAGATTTTGCTAACCAGTTGATCATGGATTTGAATCTTGCAATCACGCATATAGAGCATCAGCGCCGATATGAAATGCGCGAGGGCACAGCGCAAGTGCTCCCTGTCCACCAACAGGCCGCTGCAAAATGAGTTGAGTGTCATCAGCAGATTATTCAAATTGATGCCATAGGGTTCCAATTCATGACACAAAGGGGCATCCAAAATTCGAAATCCACGTACATAATATAAAGAATCGATATCAAAACGGATCGTGATATGATTGGCAATTTCATTCTGATTCAAGCCAGAGTGAATCAGACCCGGCGGAGTCAAACGTAATTCTCTGAGTTCAGAATAGCTTTCCTGACAAAGCCCAGTCCCGGCAAAAAGAATGCGAATTTCGAAAAGCTCATGTACATGGGAAAGGCGAAGCGCTTTCGCTGGAATATGCCCCGCCGAGATATTGAGGACTTGCCCCATATCGACAACCAGCAACAATTGTCGCAACTGGCCTAAAATCGCGACTTCCGGCCCCGAAAAATCCTCCACCGCAACCTCCATTGCTCTCTGGACTCTCACTCTCCTCGCTGATCCGAATTTTTGATTATTATAACCTCTTCTCGCCGTTTTTTCAATCGTCGCCGCGCCCGTGCCATTTCTGGGGCGTAGGCGTTTGTAGTTCAGGCCACGTCAAAAGCGAGCTTCAGGCCGCGGTACCCGTCCCCGAACTATTCCGCATCCACTTTTCGGGAGCCCGATCCGGCGTGAGCTCCAGATCAATAATTGATTCTCAATGCGCGATAATCATTACGCGGGAGCTCAAGCTTGAGCTTTCTTCCCTGCAGGGGGAGTTCTTCTCCGGTTTCGGCATTTTTACAGGATTTCAGAAGAATGTTCGGACTGAACAGGAGTTCTGCGCTCTGCGTTTGGCGGTTCAGATTTGAGACCAACACCAGATATTGATCCCCCTTCTGGTAGACTCCAGCCACAACGCCGTCCACATCACATTCGATCAACTGATTTTCCCAAAATGGGATAAACTGCACTTCGGGGTCTGCAATCTGGAATTCCTGGCGGAATTTCCACGTTTTATATACTTCTTCACTATTACAGAACAGGGGCCAGACCAGCATATCTGCCTGCATGATGCGCGACAACATATCCCGGGTTGGCACCGGATGATTCATGATCTCCTTCTGATTTTTCAGGCAGGGCAGCCAGATCATGACCGCTCCCCATTGGCGATAGTAGCATTCCGCGCGCAGGCGGTCGATCGGCAATGCATAGCTGTAGTAATACAATTTATCGTCTTCCGGTGGCAAATATTCCGGATTCCTGTTCAGAAAGTATCCTGAAAAGACATGTTCACCAATCAGCATGCCCATGTAATGGCCGACATTCTGCATGGTGTGGGTCGCCGAGCAATGAGCCACCGAAAAGGCCTGCTGGCCGATTTTCTGCTCAATTCCGTAGTTGATCCGTTTGATCAGCTCGCGAGACCCCAGAGCTTCATAGGTCGGACGGCGCTGACCGTTCAAATCGTTATAGCCACCACCGGAAATCGCATTGGTGTTCGGTATGGGTTGCGTCTCATCCATGTAGACGCCGTCAATATGTCCAAAAATCCGTCCCCATTCTCTGGTACACCAGACGAGATAATCAGTCCAGCCGGAGGTCGTCGCAGCACGATCATATTGGTGTGCCCCACCGCCCGGACGTCCGGGTTGAGCCGCCCAGGCTTTTTCAAGGATTCCGGCATCCGGATTGACTTTTCCCTTGTCCCTGGTGGTATAGTGGAGGCGCGTCCAATAGGGGATAATCCGGCGGTTTTCGCTGAGGTCGCGCTGCAGGCGTTCTCGGTTCTTTTCCAGATTCAGTGCCCGAGTTGGTTCCGGATCCAAGCTCATGGCACGCCACTGATCCGGCCAGTAGATCAGATTGGTCCCACGCTTGCTTGCCTGCAAAGAATCATACTGAGCAGAGAAGGTGAAAGCGCGCCAGCCCTCCGGCAGAGGTTTAACCGGGGTGGCCTGCAAGCCGAACTGATACTGTATCTGCTCCGGACAATTT
>JBAXYW010000004.1:0-25291 GCA_041670605.1 Lentisphaeria bacterium | reverse complement strand
CGAACTCGAATCACGTGGACTGTTTAATGCCCTGTAAATAGCGGTGTCATCAGGAATGCCGTCAGAGTCATAATCAAGGGTATCAGCAAATTGTCCTATGCCGGTATCATCTATATTATCAATATTGGAAAGGCGTTCGGAAAGTCCTTTTTTGGTGAGAACGATGTCATTGGAATGCTTCCAGGCACCGGATGCGGACGGAGGAGCCTCATCACTGTTTTCGCTGACAATCCACAAAGGCTGCCCAAGGTAATCATAGACCATAAATTCTTTGAGGGGATTGCGAACCGTTGTCAGCAACGCGGTCGAATTGCCCTGGCGAACTACCGCATAGACCCGGCTGGAGTCAAGCGCGGCATAGCCGTCATCAGCAAGCCCGTCACTGTCATCGTCAAGCGAGTTACTGCGCAAAGAATCGGCTTCCGGGACTGCCGAACCATGACCAGTCACCCACATCGCATGACCCCGAGCGTGATAATTGGATTCATCAGCAGAACTGACAACAAAAACGACCGGATTACCAACCGCTTTGTAAAGATTGCCTATCGGCACATTTGTATCAATTGCCGCCAGTCGATACTGGCATCTCGAACTGAAGTCAGCCTGCATGGCTGCAACGGCAACCGGGTCACTAGGATTGACTGTATCGTAAGTACTCTTCATCGCCTCGAAGCCAGGCAAATGAGCAAAGTCCTCAATGCTTGCACCACCATCATCGAATCGGTAGTAAGCCTCTAAGTCGATGCTGTCAGGTAATTGCATATCAAAACGTTTGTCTTTAACGTCACTGGCAGCGAAGTTGATATCGGCAAATGCATCAGTATAAGCAGCCGTCCAAAACCGAAATTCGTCAAGATAACCACCATTGAAATCTTTGCCGAAGTAAGCATTGATAAGCCCAGTAACGGTGGGCATCGAAGGAATGTTCTGGGCAGCCACATTTGTGCCGTCAAGAAGCAGAGCAAGGTCGGCGCCACCAATACCATCGCCCTTGCAAATAAATGAAATATGATACCAGCGCGGGTCATCTGCATTTTGCGTCAGCGGGCTCAAAGTATTTGGCATATTCAGAATAACACCATTGAAATTTACCTTGACTTTCGAATTTTCACAATAAAGCTTATAGGTGCTGGTGTCGTCAGAATACTCGAAAAATATGCCGTTAGCTCCGGCACTGCCGCCATCACTCACAGGAGAATACCAGAATTCAATGATGAAAGACTTGTTCGGACTGAAACGATCTGCCACCGGAAGCTCAATGCCGCCATTGGCTTTTAGCGAGGCAAGAATCAAAGCCCGTCCATATGCATTGGGCGCTTTGACCGGGTCAAGAGAATCGGCCCCTAAAACACCATCCTGTGTATTTATGACTGCGTCATCATCCCAATCAGTAACGTCCCACTTGAAGGTCTGAGCTTGAAGCCCAACACCAATCATCATCAATACCATTACTCCAAGGACTGCTACTTTCCCAAAAAGCCGGCACTTCAGGTAATTTGCTGTCATCCAATTTCTCCTGTCTGAACGATCGTCAATATGTTGTTTTTATGATTTTCGTATTGCCTAAAACATCACACGGTCGAATTATCCAACCGCTTTCACCTGTATCTTACCTAATTCAAAAGATAAAATACTACAAAATCTCTTTAATTAATTAGCAATTTCCATGCCAAAATTCAAAGAGAAAAAAGAACCTTTTCCATAGAAAACCTTAAAACATAACACGTTTTCACAAAATTACGAAAAAAAACCGTCTTTTTGTGCTTTGTTATGGAAATTATGAAGTTTGTTTCGTCCTCAGAGAACAGGACGTACTTTGAAAATTCGTTGCTATGCGAAATGCAGATAATTAAATCCCCCATGCTGATGAAAATGGCTTATCCGGTTTTTTAAGTGGGTTGAAATTTTTCTAAAAAGGTGGCCATTGCGCTCGTATCTTAGCGGGCATCTTTTGCGCTTCAGATACACAACTGTCTTATTGGCTAAAGCTTCGTAAGAGGGCATCTTTGCGGCGCAGGCGCTAAGCCATGCCGTAGGTTGTCGAACCCACGATCCCCAAGCCCCAAAGGGGCGACCTAAGACAGCCCCGGGCAACGCCCTGGGTACCATGCCCAAATAAATCCAAGCCCCAAAGGGGCGACCTAAGACAGCCCCGGGCAACGCCCGGGGTACCATGCCCAAATAAATCCACGCCCCAAAGGGGCGACCTAAGACAGCCCCGGGCAACGCCCGGGGTACCATGCCCAAATAAATCCAAGCCCCAAAGGGGCGACCTAAGACAGCCCCGGGCAACGCCCGGGGTACCATGCCCAAATAAATCCAAGCCCTGAAAGGGCGACCTAATCCCAGAGGTAGCGTTCATCGAAATCCAGTTCATTTTTAACAAGCAAGGCTCGTAATTCATCCTGAAATGAGATTTTCTTGTGATGCTCCGCTTGCCGGGAAATGTATTGTCTGACATTAGGCACATTGGATTGGCTGACGGAAAAGGCTCCATAACCGGCCTGCCAGGTGAACAACGCCAGATAGGCAGCCTGGGTTTTGAGCCATTTGGAGGATGATTTTTTCACATCTTCCACCACAGCGGAAAGGGAGATGGTGCGGTGCAGAAAAAAAAGGATGTGAATGTGGTCTTCCACGGAATTGAGAATCAGGACGGGACAGTTCAGATTTTTGAAAACGGCGACAAGGTAGGCGTGGAGATCAGGGCGAACAGCATCGCTAAGCCACGCTTCCCGGTGCTTGGTCAAGAAAACGAGGTGAATCAGATTGTTGGCAAGAGATTGTGGCATCGTTTAGGTCGCCCTTTCCGGGCTGGGGAATCGTGGGGGCGACAACCCAGGGCATGGTTTTGTCAGTACCGTTTGATTTTGGCGGTTTTTTGCCGGTTTAGCGTGGCGGTTTATAGATTTGACCCTCCAACCTGGAAAATACCACAAAAAAATATTGGCAATAAAATCGATGAAGAATATAGAGTCGTAAAAACGGGAAACAATGTAAAATCTACAGATGGATTCTTTAGGTTTTGGGCAAGAGTTGTTTCCTGTATATGATGCTTTAACTGCTTTGCCTAGGTTATCAGCACTTGCAATCTTTCAAGGCACTATTGCATACATGCTGAGTCTCCGAGAAGCCCCGCCAGTTCCGACAAGCGGGGCTTCCGCTGCGATAATGGCTATTTTTCTGCTAGCAGGTTGGCTGGGGATGTCGAAAAGATCTGCACAATGGGTGCGCCCAGTCGCAAAAAGAGCTTGGAAGCATTGAATTTAACTCCCCAGATTTCAGACTTGCCAGGATCCGCGCGTTCCGCTGACAGAATTTTGCTGCCGGCCAGACGCAAGCCTGCCGCAACGACTTTCCCCGAAGGATCCAACAGCCAGGCATCCGACGCTTCACGGAGAACGCCACCGGCTTCCAACTGCACGGTTTTTACTCCGGCAGGAACCATAAAATACAGAGTCCCACTGCAGCCGAAAACATAAAGTTTTTCGCTGGAACTGAATACCTGCCCCGGTGCCGAACAGGACACTTTAACAGTCTGGACACGAGCAGCAATGGCAAACTTGTAAATGCCGGTTTCCCCTGCTTCAAGCGTGTAATCCAGACTGTCCTTAAACGGAATTTCAAGCCGTTTCACATTTGGGACTGTTGGCGTTGAAAGAGTTACCTCAAGGGGTTTACTGTCGAACGCATGCACGATGACATTGGTAAAACGGATATTGATTTTACTGCCCGCACGAGCGTAAACAAAATAATCCGTATTGCCGCGAAAGCGGATTTGTTCGCCGGCAACTTCCCCATTAGCCGAGTTAGGAACAAAATTCGCCCGATCCATCACCGCTACCTGGAAGGCTTTGGCCACTGGGTCAGGAGCGCTCTCCCGGATAAATTTCGCACAGTCAAAGGCTTTGCTTTCTCCCTTGGAGTTCTTCACGATCACATTTTCCACCACCGGATCGATCAGTGCATTGCCGTACTTCGAATAAAAAATAATAGGCGCCCGGTCCTGATCATCGAGCACCGTCAAATTCCGTATTTCGATACCGTAGACATCCTTCGGTGAATCGCTGGCCAAGATCATGGCGTTGTACTGGGATAAGCGGTTGTCAATCACGCAATCCTCAAACACCAGCTTGAGATTGGGAACGATGTGCAGCCCAAGAGTGACCGATGGCGTCTTGTGCCCTTCAATCCGACAGCGGATGAATTCAATCTTTCCGGGAAGCTCAGGATTCCCCATTGCCGTATGCCCCAACCCGATCCCGCTTTGACGGTTGTCTTTGATCAGACAATCCCGAAACGTAATCGAGGTTGGCAGATGAGAGTTGTTGGAAATATAAATGCCGGCAAGATTGTTATTGGTGAATTCACAATTTTCGAACACGACATTCTGCAGGCCGACTCCATCTTTGTAGTTGGGTTCGAGATCGAGACCGCATTCCGGTGCAGTACCGGAGGTATCGCTGAATTTACAGTTTTTCACATACAAATTCTTCACCCCGGTTACGCTAAATCCTTGGCGGTGATGGTCTTCGCATAGCAAATTGGTCAGACGGATATTGCGACAGTCCATGCTACCGACATAAACCCCATCACCCCCGCTGGAGCGGAGGGTCAGATTATCCACGCTAATGCCATCGCTTTCCTGAATTCCAATTGTATGCCGCCATTCAGCATGCTTATATTGCGTTTTGTCCTGATAGTCTTTCTTGTTCATGACAAAAAGAACGCTGCCAATGCCGCGCAAAATAACATTTTTCTGCTTCTTGATTTTAAAAAGCGCGTCATTGACATCCTTGAAATCTCCCTTTTTCGCACGGATCACCACGCCGTCCTGGAAAACAATTTCAATATTCGAGGGAACGATCAAGGGCCCGGTGATCCAGTCGCTACCGACGTTTTCCACAAGGACTTTCTTCGCGCCGGAGTTCAAGGCATCCTGAAGACACTTGCTGGCATCCCGCGGATCATAACCCCACCAAGCCGCCTTTGCCTCGCTAATCTTCCCCGATTTGACCTCGCTGATTTCTTTGCTATAGTCCGCTGCTGATAACAGCAAACCAGCGGCCATAATTCCGGTGATTAACATGATTTTTAAGTTCATACTGCTTTCTCCTTGTTGCTGTGAAACTAAGTACCAAGTAATTATTCAACGCTAGGAACGGCGAGGACATCATCCAGCTTGAGCAGCCCTTCCCGGTGATAAATCCGGAATAAAACCTGATTGCCTTCCTGATAGTCAATCTCATAGCGGTAAGTCTTCCATTCTTCAGACGCAATGGAGAAGGTTTCCGTTTTATTGTTCGTACGTCCGGTATCTTTTTCGGTCATGCTCCAGACTGCCAGTTCACCGCTACCGGCGGCCTTGAACTGGAGTCTCAGCTTCCCGCTGGGAGAAGCCACATACCACTGGGCCAGAATCCCAGCGCTCAACTCAAGATAATAGTCCTCCGTGCTGTTTTCGTGCAGCTTCAATTGGCCAGCTGTTTTACCCTCAGGTGCCGCCCAGCACATCGGAATATCGCCAGTCCAGGACAGCCAGGCTACTTTTCCCTTGTTCCGTCCGGCTTTGATGGTATTTGTCGTCACGGCGTTGAAGGATGAATTTTTCCAGGCGGAACGGTCGCGGTTTCCGACGCCCCGTTCGGAGACGAATTTGATATTCACGAAATTCGCCACACCATGAAATTGCCCGTTGGAGCAGGAACTTTGTTCTTTTGTGCCATCGGTCAGAAAGCGGCCACGCGCGACGTTCAGTTTCCAGGTCGCACCCTCAAAGCATTTCATACCGATCGCGCTGGTCGGCAGTCGAAGCTCAATGACCCAGCGATCCGCCAAAGTTTTGATCTTATATTCGGCTGCGCTATGATAGGAGTAATCACTGTTGGTTGGACTGCTGACAATAGCGTCATAAAAGGCACCGGCCGTGTTGAAACAAAGCTGGTAATATTTTTCCGTCATATCCGGATAATTGAAAAAGATTTCGATCTTATTGCCGTCGGGCCACTTGTCGCGTTCTGACATGGAATGCAGGAGCAGTTCCGGCGTCGGCTCCATGCATTCCACTGCAATATAGAGGTTGTCCTGGTCGTAAACAACACGGACATAGGTCTGCTCTTTCGCCAGATTGTCGCCGCTATTGCTTTGTTGCCAATTGGCAAGCTTGAAAACGCTCAATACATCGGCTTCTTTCCAGGTGGCTTCGTTGAGTTCGCCGTCGATCGCAATCGGCTCCTTCTTTTGATAGACAGAGAGTTCCTTGAAATTTTCCAAATAATTTTTACGGGCTTCGATCCAGGTAAGATAGAAGATTTCCTTGTCCCGCTGGACGTGGTTGAGGGCACGAGGGTCAGAGTCGTCTGCTGCTGCCTTCTCGGCCAGGTCAATCAGCTCTTTGAGTTTTTGTTCGACTCCTGCCTGATCCAGACAGCGCCCGAGGGGTGCGCCCAAGCCCCAGCCGATACAACCCGGTGTTTCCAGAAAGGCTTTTGTGCGCAGGGCATTAAATTCGCGCATGCCGCCTTCCCAGCCTTTACCGTAATAGAGGCGATTGATTTCCTCGTACATGATATCAAAATCCTGGTCAATATCAAACATAAATTCGGCAGTCATGTAACAGGTTTGCCAGAAGGCATCCCAATAGTAGTTTTTCCCATAAAAATACGGTTTGTTTTTTGTCCAGCTCAGAGTTTCACGAATCGGATCATTTGTGCAGAAGCGTGTCCCATTGCAACCCAGAGCCGGATAATCCAGACAGTTCTGGTAGAGTATGCGTTCGCAGGGCAAGTACAAGGCACCGACCGATCCGTCTGCCGTAATCTCATCGCGATTATTCACCAGCGGCATATCCAGTTTTTTCCAGGCCATATAGATCTTGTAAAGTTCAGAGTTGATCGGACATTTCGGATCGCTGATGGCATGGCGCCAGCATTGATTATTGTAGGAAATAATCACGGCAATGCGCGGGTCGATCTTGACCTTAGTCGGCGGATACCAAAAATCTTGATACGCCCAGCCGCGGATTTTAGCTTGCGGATTCTTTTTCCAGACGCGTTTGGCGATTTCGTTGACAGCATACCAGTATCGGTCCGAACGCTGCCCTTTCGTGCCTTTCATAGCAGGATTGTCGAGTTTTTGACATTCCTCACATTCGCACCAGACGGTTGTGTCATTGTTACCGAGAGTGATATAATCGCTGTTGGCATTGGGGAGCAGAGAAATCCTGGCAAGAGTCTCTGCCATAATATCCAGGACTTTCGGATTACTTACGCAAGGATTCGGGGAGCCGGCACCGCCCATCATCGTCCGCTTGCCATCAATCAGTGGAAAATATTCGGGGTTTGCTTGGAACATCTCTTCAAGAATTGCCTTTCCCTCTTTGGAGTTGCCCCAGTGACCATCTGCGAGCAGCCAGGTCATAATATGTCCAGCAGTATAAGATGACTGATAGGCGTTGTTTTCGGCACGTGTCATTCCCTCCTCCGTTTTATACAGTCCCATACCTATGCCATAGGGTTGTAAGTAATTTCGCGCGGCCCATTCGATCGTCGCGCCAGAATTTCTTCGGATAACCAAACGCGGGTTCCGGTAGGTCTCCTGTTGGGGAATCTGGATCGTCTGTTGCACGGTAAAATATTCGCCATCCGGGCGTGGAGTAAGCCAGCGGATACCGCCATATTTTTTCAGGATTTCATAAGCGCCATACAGTGTCCCGAGAGGGCTACCGCCAAGGATGTACAAGCCGTCTTTTTGGGCTGCAATTCCGAAACCATCAGACTTGATTTTATTCGCATCGAGTCCAGACGCTTGGACAAGCTGCTGATCACTCGTAGTACCAATATAAACATTATAAAGAGTCGGATCAGGAGCATTGAATACCTTGATCTTCTCGCCAGCGGAGATTTTTGCGAGAAAAAACGACAGCTCCTGCGCAGCATGCTGTACGGGCTTAGGGGCATCCTCTTTGACCGTAATGACAGAAACACTCGCACCATTCTGAATCAGGGCAAAAATACCAGGCATGTCCTGCGCTCTGCCGCAAAAGCAACACAACAAAACCAGCGGGAAAAAAACACAAATCAGAACTTTGACTTTCATCGTTTTTTTCATCTTTTTGTACCTGTATTCTTATACCCAAGTTTTACATTTTTAAAGGAAGTTTTTTCAGCAGTATCGAAGTGATCATACAACGAGCAACGGGCAACAACCGTTTTCGTTCGATGGGGAACAACAGCCCCCCTAGTTTCTCTCCTGATTCATCTGCTTGCACTCGAAGACGCTACTTTCTGCAGCATTGCCTGGCATGTGGGCTTCAGGCCGGAAATACTGAACTTGAAGAAAAGCGCAGTATCTTTTTCCGTTTCTGTGCGGATCCGAATAGAGTTTTCTGTTTTGGAAACCACTGCGTAGAGAGCATCGGAAGCAATCGTTGCCTGGCCGATACCCGGTGAACAAACCTTGAAGCAGAAGCGGACCGGATAAACCGTTGCATCGCCATAGATCGGGGAGTCCTCGCCGAGAACCACGACGATATCGCCATGAACCGACCAAGCCGCATTGATCGTGCCGCGCTCGACATGGACTGTGGGAGAAGGACAGAGAGCGGTAAAAACCTTCCGCATAGCGTCTTTGATGACCACGCTAATGGCATCCCGCCCCCAGGAATATTTATAGCGAAAATTTTCCCGTTTAACCAGCGTCGGCGGCAGGTTGATGAAGGCCGTCCTGCCGCTTTTCGTTTCGTTAACGATGACCAGCGGGACGTTCTGCTCGCCGCGCACTTCCGATGCACCGTAAAGCAGGACGCTACCTCCATTGTTTTCGTAATGGGCAAGAGCCAGTTTATGCTCAAAGACATCGCCCTGAATATCAACGATGCAAGCCGCCCCGACCTTGCGTTCGCAAACCCCAAATAAGTCCTCCAGACCACAAACTGCTTCAAAACAGAGAAGATTGATGCCGCGCGCGTGAGCGCGCCGGATCGCGTCAAGATGCTCTTTGGGCGTGTTTTTCACGATCGGTGGCAGAATCACCATTTCCGCCTGATCCGGGGTAATCTTGTCGAGCTCTTCGAACGTGCTCAACACCGGTGTATTATAGCCCGTACCGCACAGCAACTCGTAAGTATAACCAAGAGCCTCTTCCGCCGTATTGCAGACATCGTTCAATGAATATTGGGAATTGATCCGGAAAGAATACTGGTCATCCAAAAAGTCTCCGTGCCGTCCGATTTGCTCCAGATCAAGCATCAGGAACGGAGCCTTGAGCTGACGCGCCGGCTCATTGTCGATGAGATTCCCCCAGGCATGCAGGAATTCCTTGAACGAGTTCTTCGATACACTGCGCATTTGAAAGCCGTAGTCCCGCCAGTACTGATATTGCTCCCCCTTGAACTGGGGTGAACCGTAGGTATACTGGTAAACAACCCGACGCTGATGACAATCCGGAAACGAGTAAAATCCATAGGGTGGATGCGCCTGATAAACCGCGCCGTCATCACAACCTTCCCATACATCAGTATAATTTTCCGGATAAAGCCGGCGCCCAGACGGGAAATGCAGATTATAACCCGCGGTGAAAAACGTTGCGCGGGTCAGCGGATAATCGCAGGAATAATGGTATTCTTCGAGAAAGTAGAAACTCCCGTTTTCGCGGTTGTGCGGATCGGTTTCCACTTCATAACCCCCGTACTTCAACGAATAGGGGCTCTTATAATGGCTCACATACAACGCATAGGGGCCATAGGAAGCCCTAGCGATGCGGGGATTGATCGCCAGCAGTTGATCGACAAAATGCTGCGTATCCACCTTGACTCTGACGCGAAACCAGGCAACCCATTCCTCCCAGCAAGTATCGAAAAGATCAGCAAACTGTTCCATGGAAAGAGCGTTGTCCATTGAAAACAACTCGCTCACTGTTGCTTTTTTCGTCAATTCATACAGCTTTTCCAGGTCTGCCAACTGGATGCGCTGGAAAGACGGTTTCCTTTCCTTGACAAAAACGATGAGCAGTTCCATCACATAGCCCTTGTACCAAGCTCGTGAAAACAGGTCATAACGACCGTATAGACGTTCATCATTACAATCAATCAAATCGCAGTGCTTCATCAATTCTCTGTTTTGCGGCTCGGCCAGCGAAGAGTTGCCGGCATTCCGTGCGGTCAGCATTAACAGCCATTTGCGACGATAAACTCGCAACAAGTCCCAGATTTTCAGTTTTCCAGCAACGACCGGGTAGCGACTGACGGCGCTAAAATAATGTCCGCAGCCGCCGAAATCGCCGTAGGGATTGAAAGGATCGTCCTCCAAATATTTAATCTCATTCGGCATGGCCAGCAGGAACGGCAGTTTAGCAGCCAGCGGCGGGCACGGCCCGTTCGGATCGTCGGACAGCACCTCAAAGACCGTAAAATCGTTATGGATATCTCTGAATCCATTGCTGACCCGTACAGTCAGATGATACACGCCACAACCGGGGTTCTTTTTCATCCGGAGCCAGTATGCACGCCGAGCAATCCAAAAATCCTTTTCCTCTTCGTTGACCGGGAGAATCTCCAATTCGCCGGCATCGCCTTGCAGATTTCGTCCGAAAGGATCGCCGAAGGAAAACTCACATTGGAATTCCTCCGGATGGTAGGCGGATTTCCGCCATGTCAGTGCGATAACGAATTCAACGTCTTCTCCAGCAAAGAAATAGTGCTGTTCCCGGGCATGCTGCAATGCCAGTTCATAGTCGGGAATCTCTGTCGGGATGCGTTTCGTGATCTGTTTGTCAGCAGGGCTTTGGCAAGCGACTCCGACCGCATCGCGCCGGATAGAACCACCTTCATAAAGTTTTTTGCCATCCTGATCCCGGATCATCTCATAGGGCCCGTTTTCCGCCAGGCGCCAGGGATCGTGACAAGCATACTCGTAGCCAGTAGCAATGATAAATTTTTCCGGGAAGCTGCGAAAAAACAGGTTTCGCCTGAGCGGCCAGTCCATTTGCGGAAACAGTTTGCTGCAGACTCGCTTTTCCTCTGGATCCAGTAGCATCATGAGTTCGTTGGCAAGCAGAATATTGCAGAATTCTTTGTCGGCAGATTCGATTCTGATATAAGGTCGGCGCAATTTGTCGATCTCATGACACCATTCGCCGCCACCGCTTTCAAGACGCTTGCCGCGACCGCGAATTGTTCCGTCAAGCACATATTCTAATTCCACAGAACCATTCTGAAATTGATAAAGATTGATCTTATATTTCAGCGGCTCGCTGAAGCCCTGCACTTTCCTCAGTATGAAGTCAAAAGACTTGAAAAGCTGTTTTGCCGGAGCGTTCTCAGAATCGAGGCTGATTTTTGTCAGTGCCATCGAACTGCCAGGGCTGAACAGCAGGTCAAAGCCGATCTCGCCACGTTGTGGGAGCCCAGCCTCCGTATCAGCACAGGAAAACTCGTGTTTTTCCCCATGATACTCAAAGAAAAGCTGGTTGCCCTGAAGGGTGAGAATGCTCTTTTCTCCGGTAAATTCCGGGATTGCGTCGCATTGTTTGCTGGAAACGATTTTTCCGTCCAGCTCAATATGCATCATCGCTTCCTTGTCCCACAGGCAACTCAGGGTATGCCCGCATCCGCTACGGCGGTCGTGCCGGAAATAATAGATGAATCCATAGCCGAACATGGTATTATGGATCCGCATGGAAAAATCCATTTCCAACCTGAAATCGCGCAGTTCAGGCGTATTGAGGAAGTGCTTGTTGCCATTCAGCGCCAGATGATATTTGCCATCCGCCAGGATACTGGCGTGTTCATTGCTCAACGCCGTATTTTTTTCAATGTCAAGATGATAGGATTTTTCGCGTTCGTCACGGATGGAAAAATCTTCTATCAAATGAAATGTGCTGCTCATTTTATTGTTCCTCCAATTTGTAAGAGATTTCCCCGTTTCCGGTTGGCGATAATACGGATTCCTTTGGATCCGGCATGGATAAGGAAACCATCCTATTGTCGTTTTCTCAGCTTCGATTTTTCTCTGAGAGTGAGCAGAACCTCTTTTCCATTCAACATCCGTTGCACCGTATTTGCAACTTTGGGAGGATCCTCGTTGATCAGGACATCCGCACCAGTTATTTCTTTCGATAAGTCTGCAATTCTTCCGCTGCAAATTTCGACACTTGATCCTCGATATCCCACAGCATGATCTGGATTTTCGCAATCCCATCCGATACCAACTTAATGCTTTTTTGCTTGGCAAAAGAACGACCGCAAAGCAACAGAAAGATTAGCATCCTTGAGAAAGTCCGTTGGCTCCGTGCGTTACAGGTGTCGACACGTCCGTGTTCACGACAATGTTCGATACGATCCTGCGTTCTTAATGAGCACGAAGTCTAAGACCGTCCCGGAAATGCTTGCAAGGGCATGGAAAACCAGCATCAATATGAGCTCAAATTGCCTTTTTATAAAAACCTTTTTAGCGCGGACTGTCTTTATTCTGAGTGCCTTCTGCTCCTTTACGATAGTAGCAGGATCCGCTCCAAATGATTGGCTTATCATGAAATCTAATCGCAGTTACATGAATTTACAATGACGCGACAGAAAAAAGACATTCCGACGGTACAGCTAGTTCGGTTTGGGCAAAAGCACTCTGCTTTCTTCATTCTTCATTTCCTGCAACACGACGCTGAGATGATTCACTACTGCTTCTCCATGGACGTTGATGTAAAGATAACCCTGTTCATAAGGTTCTACTTCTACGGAAAATCGGAACGATGACTGTTTCGGACTCAGCTCAAAAGAACCAGCCTCTTTTCTGATCGAATGGGAAAAGCCCTTTTCTTCGCTGCTAGGCGTGCGAATACAGGTACTGGTATGCAGTGATATCTTTCCGGAACCGGAAGCGTGAATTTCTCCAAGCAAGGTCGCGCTCGTGTTTCGAGAGGGAATTTGAAGAAACGAATAGATCAGTCCGTTTTTTAGCCGCAAGCGATTGGGGCGCGACTGGCCTTCAAGAACTTCACATTCCTGCGTGCTCACCCCCCAATGCTTAAGCCATTTATCGCCGATTACTCCAAGGTTCCCTTTTTTTTTTCTTCCACGTCGGAGAAATTGCCGTTCTTGACGACGTCCTTGCCAAAAGTTATTTGGCGGAATTCCATCACCCGGTGCGGGTAGTTACCATCCAACGAGCAGGTTTCCGTAGTGACCGGTGGCTGCAGGTTGCAGCTTCTGCGCAAAGCATACATACCCCAGACATTTCCAGCCGATACGTCGCCCCGCATCGATGCCAGCGGGAGACGAATCTCATAAACAAAGCGGTCGGAGAGTTTTTTGACCTTGATCTCGGCTTGTGAATCATAGCTGAGATCACTGTTTGAGCCAATCATCATTGAGTCATAGAACACGCCTCTGGTGTTAATGCAAATATGATAGAATTGGCCGTCGGGGTTTGGTGGAGAAAATTGCAGCTCGATATGATCATCGCTCCAAATTTCTGTGCTGTCGCGCTTCAGCATTTTTGCTGTTTCCTCACTCCAGGCTTTGTTGTTCATGGCCACAAAGCCGATGTAGAGATTGTCGTCGTCATAAGCCACCCGGAAACTGTTTTCCTGCGATGGCGGTTGATCCGTATTCAGTGTGAGGAATCCCCCAACCGGGCGAGCCGCAACCCAGGTTTCCTCAGATAAATCACCATCAATGACGATTTTCTCAGTACTGCGTTGGGGAAGGATTTGTTTTTCAGCGGAAAAGCGTTTTGCCATTTCCTCGGCGGGAACTTTCCAATATTTTTGTAAAAATTCTTCATCCAAGTTGATCCGCGTCAGAACTTTGTTATCCTTGCCAGCCAGTTTTTTGGATTCGCTCAAGTATTCCCGCAGTTCTTTTTCGGCGCCGGGGACCGTCAAGCAGTACGCTTGCCGCTTGGGTCCGCCGTAAAAAGCGTGTCCGGGCGCATTTTCCCATAACTTCAAGCGCAGGTCGTGGTATTTTTTCATGGCTGGCGCCGCTGCACCATAATAGCTGGCGTAAGCTTCATCCCGAACGACTTCCGGATCCAGTTTGATGTTCCAGTGCAATTTGGCGCCCAGATAAATCGACAACCAGCGCGGGCGCCACTTGTATGCGTGAACAATATCCATGTAACCCTCAAAGCCAATCGCCGCCAAGTCCTTGATGTCCTGCGCAGTAGTTTTCCAAACTGGAACATACTCGATGTTCGAGTTGCACAAATATTCATACGTGTAAAGACGAGGGCAAACTTTCAGAATTTCGCGCATATTAGCGAGACACTTTTGGTTTTGCACGCAATCCGGGTTGCTGAGCTGATGCGCATAGCAACGCGCGTATGGCCAACAGGTGCAGTAGAGCCCACGAAAGTTCTTGCCGTCATAATGGATGCTCTTGTCGTCGGGCGGATAGCACTTGTCAATGTAAAAATAGATATTAAGCTGTGCCTCGGGATTATGTTTCAGGACATAGTCGGTCACTTGCGAAGCAAAGTGGTGATAGAGGTTGGTGATCTTGAATTTGCCATCCACGGTACCGATTTTTTTACATTCCTCGCAATCACACCAAGTATCGCGGCTGTCCGAGGCATCAAGCGTAAAACTGTTTTTGGGATCGGCGTTACACCAATCCAAAACGTATTCGGCTACCAGCTTGACAACTTCCGGATTCGAAACGCAACGTTGCATGCTGTTGGCTGACGAAGTACCGCGTTCACGTTTGCCGTTTTTCATCGGAAAATATTCCGGGTGTTTTTCAAACAATTCATCGGGTACGGTTTGCCCCCAAATCAGGTGTCCGCCGCGAGAATCGCCTACAGCGTTGAGCGCCAGAGCGAGAAACTCGGCTCTCTCTTTTGTACATTGCCCGGGTTCGAACCATCTGTGCGCTTGAATATTGCGTGTTTGCATTTTGTTCCGTACGCACCATATGGCCGTGTCGTAAACGTGGTAGGGGCCGCTGCCGCCCCGCAGATAACGGGTGGCCAGGTCCGGCTTCTGGAAATCGTCAATTTTCGCTAGAGTGATAGTTGCAAGCTTGGGGCAATGCTCCCCCAATTCGCCAGGATGAAACCAATGCACGCCCAAGTATGTTTCCAGCAAGGTATAGGTACCGTATAATGCTCCGATTGGGTTTTTGCCGATGATAAAAACGTTATCGTCCTCACTTTTGATGTAGAAAGCTTCCTCGTTGTCACATTCGGCCAGCCGTTTTTTGACTTGTCGAGGGATCGGTGTCAGGCTGTCAATCGTGCCGATGACAATCGCTCCGCTTGTCGCAATCTGTATCGTGTCGGCGGCGGCAGGCACCATTTCCCAGGTACTGGCAGAAGGCTTGTTCTCGTCCACGCTCCAAGTGAATTCGGATTCGTGCCTGACCAGTGGTTGGTGATGAGAACGCTTGCCGGGTAATTCGGTTCTTATCGCCAATTCAGCTCCAGACATTTTTTTCAGGTAGGCGATTAATTCTTCTGCCGCGAGTTGCGCGCTCGGCGAGGCCATGGGCGAAAGAATAATCAAACAATTCGCTTTGCCGTCCTGCACCACCTCAAGACCACTGACAGAAAGGCATGAAAACATCATGGATACGGCTATTAGTAATTTAACAGCAAGTCTTTGTCTCATTTTTTCACACTCCGCTATCAATTAGAAACAAGAGTAAATACCCGATGGCTGTTCACGCCAAATGGTTGCGGCACACGCTCTGCCGACTAATTGTTCCAGAAGATCCACCCGGTATTTCACTTCGGGTGTCTCGGCTTTGCTTCGGGCCTCCGCGAGTATTTTCTGAAGCTCATGGAGAAGCTCCATTGAAATCCAGGGTTTTTGAGAGAGCAAGCCAAGCTGCTTTTCTCGGTCATGCGTCTGTTTCAGAACTTGGTAGAACTTCTGAACTTGTGGAGCTGCTGCAGCAAATACTCCCTTCGCCCATTCGGCCTCAAGCGGCGCTAAATCCTGATTCGGATTCCAAAGGAAATGCGAAAACGCATACAAATCCCGAGACCAACGGAAATTTGTTCCCATAATATTAAAGGTAAAACCCGCCCAGCCGTAAACACCAGCAAGCCCCAACTCGTGGTAAATTTCCAAATCAGCTTTCATCTTTTCAGTAAATGGTGTCAATTCCGACTGCCAGCCATAATACTCGAAAGCGATCACGTGCCCCGGAGACATCAGATCGATCCATCCTTTCATGTATTCCAGATATTTGTCGTTGCCAGCTTCGCTCATCGGGTACATGTAGTTGCTCTCAATCGGACAATACCAGCAGAAGAGATTGGGTTCGGGCTTAATTCCCTTAGGCGGATCCAAGATTTCCCGATAAGCCAGGATACTCAGCTTTTTCTCCGGGAATTCGCGGCTCAAAGTCCGTGCGATTTTGTTCCACAGTTTAAGATAAGCCTCGGAACCACCAACCATTCCGCCGTCTGTCGGCCAAAGGCCGATTATCGATAGTTCGGGATTGCGTCTGACAAAAGTCATGTATCGTTCTTCGAGAAGTTTCTGCACGTCCGGCAACTCGATTTTCAGCTGGTCATCTTCATACCAGTCTGGGTGCTCGCTGCGATAAGTGGCTGAACCCCAGTCGCCGAAATCGTAGGTTTCGTCTGGCGGACAAAAGTAATATATCGAATGGTGCGTCACTTCAATGTCAAAGCCGCGGTCTAGCAATGCGTCAAGAATATGATGCTTGTGCTTTTCCCACAGATCATAGCGGTAATAATCCACGTAGAACACGTAATGATTAAGTTTACGCTTCGCCATCCAGTCGATCTGCGGCAGATGATGTTCGGGCTCGAGTCCCTGAAACGCCGCCGTTTTCGACTTCAATATCTGAATACGAAAGATGTTACGCAAGGGAAACTCGGCAGTGGACTCAAGATTCATGGCCGCAATATCGAGGCATGGCAGCGTGGGAACAACTTCTGTGCCCGGCTCGATGAAATGGCAGCCCAGCTTTTCCAGCAGTTCATAGACACCATACAGGATACTACGACTGTTGTTACCCTGGATTCTGACACCCGTTGCGTCGGCGTTAATGACGAAAGCGTCATTTGCACCGTGCTTGAAACTTGGCGTCAACGAAACATTGACATCTTCTTCCGCTCCAACAAGACAAAGGATATTTTTTTGTGGAAAAATCGAACCGGGTTGAGCCTCGCGGATACAAAAGTCGCCCCTGCTGATTTGAGCAAGGTAAGAACAGAGCTCCTTCGCCGCAAAACGGATAACCCTGTCCGCTCCGGGAGGAATCAGAATATCGGCTTTTGCCTCCCCATTTTTCGCCAGTAGAAAATTCATTGCAATCATCCTTTTTTTGTCACGCACACATTTCTCCGGGTTTCACTGAAATGGCCATCCAGAGAGCGACCGTTTTTACAGTAGCAGGATTCAAAATCGTCAAAATCCGGCTGGGAAAAATTCAGCCAATCCTTCTTGTCCCATTTGCTGATGCCCTCATCCAACAGCGCATCCCTAGTGCTGCAAAAGGAAACCTGCAAATACTGACCGGTATAGGGACTGCCGGGTCAATAGCAGGCGCTCCTTTAAGACGACTCGGCGCCGAACCGCGCACGCCATGGATGTTCTTGGCAAAGTATTCTGAGTGGGCGTGGGGATTAGGAGCGCAAAATGCATCCAAAACTTTATTTCGGATTCTGGATGTAAATGGCCGTTACGTCACGAGGCGGAATTGTCACCGTCATCTGCATCGGAGTCACCATAGCTTCTTTGCCGGATTCCCAGATCTCAGCAGTGGCGTTTTCGCCGAGCTTCAGGTTATCAATCGTCACCGTCCTGGCCTCCTGCTCTTCATTGAAGAGCAAGACCAGACGTTCTTCACTTTCGTTTCTGAAATCGGTCTTTCGTACCAGTACAAGAGCATTCGGGTAGGCGATATCATTCGACTTGACCAACGCGTCATCGCGCTCGCCACGGTGAAACAGCGATTCATAGGCAGTGATTAGACGGGTGCCTTCACCGATAAAATACAAAGAACCTACCAGCATGCTCGCATCAATACGGGAACCACCATGAAGCGCCGCGGCGGAACGTACCAGCGCCGCCTTCAGGGTTTCCGGAGTGAAAAAACCGTCCGGATCCGTGCAGTAATCAAATCGATCCCCTGCCCAAGGAATATTCGGCAGAATCATTTGCCCCATCGCGACAGTGGTACCGGCACATTTATCTCTGAAAAATATAGCAAGGTTATCAAGAGTTGATTGATTGCGACTGGTCACTTGACCATTTCCCGGGCATCCTGGATTAAAGAGTATTTTCCCGTTTGCCTCCATCCAGGCATCCTGATTGCTATAGCCATTGTAAGCCATAAACTGCATGCCAAGTCCTTGCACCGCCTCGTTGACCAGCCCCAAGACTTTTCCGTCCAGAATATGCTGGAAGTGTACCCATTCTTTGGCATATGTATTTTTAATATCTTCATTGGAAAGTAAAATTTCTGGTGAAAGGCCGATGCTTTTGGCAAAATCGCTTTTGCATCTTGGACAAAAGCAGCGCTCCATTTTTCCAAAACCGGCATGTCTTTCCCAGTTATTCCAGAAAACACGCGCTTCTGGGCAACTGCGCAACATAACGCTAACATCTTCTCGAATGCAACGTCGGAATTCATTCTGTCCTTCATTGCTGGCGAAGGATAGACAAAACCGGGTCGTCTCGCGCCCATCCATGTATCTGGGAAATTCTTGCGGTGCCTTGCCGCCCCATACAATCGCGGGATCAAAGAAATGTGCTTGTGCCTCGGGCGTTTTCTTCACATATTCATACAATGCACCTTTTATTCCCCAGCCGGCACCATCCATCGGATAACAGGTATTGCACGTGATCGTCACTGGATATTCCGTGGATTCTTTCCGAAACCGTTCCGGTATCTGATAATAGGTGTACGCATTCAAACCGGCTTTGCGGAGTTGTACGCAAAAATCATAATGGACATCGACAGGCACCGGAAGAAACATACCGGCGGACCATTGAATATTCCTGGCCAATTTCCCGTTCACTTCCGGCAAGACTCGGCAGGGCAGGGTCTGGGTCAGCTCCACAAAATTACCAGCGGCACGAGAATACGAGATCGAAAACTCGGTGCCAACAGGCATTTCCGTTCCAGTTTGGAATATCAGCTGGTCTTTACGGATTTTTTTGTCGCCCACATTGGCTGTTTGATCTCGATATTCATAAACATAACGGTGGGATCCGGCAAGGGGCGAAGGGCTCTGATCAACTGCCGTGTAAAGCTTGGATTCCTTGTTCAGCAATTTTATAAATAATGGAAGATCCCAAGTGATAGTAAATTGCTCCAGAGAAAACGGCAGTGGTGAATCGAGAAACAAGATCATCTGTTCCATACCATCCCTGGCGAAATTCCATTGGCGCAATGGAAAAGTTAAACGATAATCGCTATAATAGGTCTGTTCCCAGAAAAGAATTTGGCGAATACAGGCTGGAGAAATAAACGAACCGTCGTTTCCCGCTTGCACCATTTCCCATTTGCGATCATCGAACTCTAGGCTCTTCCAGTTTTGATTCTCCACTGTATCTGCCCCCCGCCAGCGCCCCAGGGTCTCCGGATGCTTTTCGATGGCAAAAATCAGTTTCTTGCCCGGTTCCACTTCGGCTGCCAAAACATTGGCACCCTGAATAATCGGAAAAGTCGCTATCCCATCCTTCGAAAGCAAAATTTCGCTGCCGTTCACAAACAGCATTTTTACCGCTTCCGGAACTGAAATCTTCATCGTCAACTTAGTGATGGGACTCCTGAGTTTTTTATCCAAAGCCTGAAATTCTGCAACGACAACTCGCCACTGTTGCCAGGTTTTCGCTACTTTGGCTTTTTCGGAGAGTTCCAGTGCTTGAGCTAGATTGTCTCCACTGGCGGTACCATAATTGTTGTAATCGTTTTCCCAGGCGATTTGATTTTTACCTGCGATTTGTCGGACAGTCCCGCTTAGATAAGCGTAATAGGGTGCATTCAAGATTGCATCTTGGGCAGCTTCGCTTGCATCCGGAGCGTGATCAAAAAAACTTAATACCGTGAAGTTGTCCGGAGTTCCAAAGCCACTGGGCGCAAACGAACTGAGAATTGTTCCTGTCGATGGATGATCTGCTCTTCCGACATTGAAAAAATAGTCTTGGTTAAATTTTAGTTGTTCCTTGTTATGCAAAAGCCCGGCAAGTTCAAAAGCCAATTGTGCCTGCCAGAAATCTTTTCCTTTCTGGATCGTGACCGAAAACTCCGCTTCGGCCTGTCCCGTCGATTGAGAATGAGAACTTCCCCGGGTGTCAGCACAATACCAAGCATGCGGTGTTCCATTGCAGCCGCGGCAACTCGAAATACCGAATTCCACTGTATTAAGAGGTTTTTGAATGTCCTCGTTATTGAAGCGGATATCGTCCATTGCCGGCTCTTCGCAACGAATGAGCAGATACAATTTCTTTTTATCATGTGCCATTTTGAAACTGGTTTGCCGATTTTCATCCTGCCATTGGTTTGTTTTATGAATGACAAAGCCCTTACTCTCGGGAATTTTTTCCCACAGTTCCTGATCTTTCGCAATGTCCAGCAACGGCGTTTCTGAGAGCTGGTAAACTGGATAATATCGGAATCCTCTGCGGGCAACGGCGTCTGGATTGGTACGTTGCAAGTCCAGTTTGAGGTCACGGATGCGAACCTTGGCGCCGGCGCCGAAATTGATTGCGGGACGAATAAACGCCGAGCCATCGCCAGAAGCATCTTTGACCTCAAACTCAAACGAAAAAGGGGAAAACTCCGGTCTGAGTTCAACATTTCCCAGTTGCCCACTGCGGGGTATCGTCTTATAGCCATAATAACCGACCTGCAGCCTGCCAGTTCCCATGGCTTCGCCAGTAAAAGTCAGCTTATCACCAGTAGCAATCGGAAGGATCAATTTTTCCGTTGCATAAATCGCAAAATTTTTCATATCCTCTGGTGCAGTCACACTCATCGTACGGTTGCCGTTGGCGTCGGGTTCCGAATATTCAAATTGGTATTTGATTTCTTCAACTTTTTTTCCGAATGTATTGATCCACCAGCCGTCTGGAGCCCAGTTCTCTTTTTGCTGGTCGACCGAGGGCTGAAAAATGCCATTGATATTCACCTCTCCGGCGAATAACCCGTTCATCAGGGCAATCGACAGCAGCAAAAAGACCGGAAAAAACCCTCGCACCAACACCCGAATTTGCAAACAATTATAGAGAAAGTATTTCGCACTCTTTTTATGCTCCGCCTCGGTCCTCTCGAAAGTCCTCATCGTCTTCTCCTTTGATTTTTGCTTTCTCACGACCGTTTGGGTCATCCCGGCGAACATGCGAAAAAGACGCATCGCAAACGGCACTGCGGCGAATTCAACTAGTTTCTCGTAAATCTTAATTTGACTTTTCTTTTTCCACTGGCCCAACGGCCATTTGGGAAACTCTTCGCCAAACCTCCCTGGATTTTTAAGACATAAGCGCTGCCCAAGTATTGGCCAGGAAAAAGAGGACGTCTTAAAGTAGGGAGGGACAGTGACAATACCACTGCCCCTCCCCGAATAAACATCCAAATCGATGCGCCCAGCTATTCTTTGCCATGGTTACACCCCGCAGAGCCAGCCATCACGGCACCGAATAATAAATACGTTAATGCTCTTATTCATTGTTTGCAAACGTACTCCTGCAATTTTCGTGTGCCTTAGGCAATTGCAAAAGCATCTTCGTAGCGCCGAAACCGATAAACCCCAAAAAACAACTAAAAAAACATGAGTTTTTTTTGAAGAGAGATTCAAAGGACTCTTTTGGGCAGATTATATTGTGCAAATTGTCATCCGTACAACAAGATTTTTCATGTCAAAGAAAAAATCTGATGCCAGGAAATTCTTCAAAGAAGCATGCGACTTATGGAATACAAAAATTTTCCGTCGCGCTTTTTTTTCGCCGGCCTTCTTGAAAAGCCATGCAACGGGAAAAAAAAACAGCAGGAAGTGGAATAGGATGATTATCCCTGAACTTCCTGCTGCATAAAACGCACTTTTAAACGGAATTATTCGGTTCCTGCCTCTGCGGCTGGAGCAATGACCTCAGCGGTGCTTTTCTCGTCTTGCTTTTCTTCTTTTTCAGGTTTGGGTTTATCCTTGAAGAAGTCCGCTCTGCTGATCGAGACACTTTCGACACTGCGCGGTTCAACTTGGTAAATCCAGGCCGAAAGGCGGGCATTGAGGTCACGGGCTTTTTCCTGATGTTCGCGCACTTTATTGGCGAAGTCCGTATCGGCCTTTGCCTTGTCTTCGGGCTTTTCATCCGCAACCACCGCGCGCTCCAAAGCACCCTGCCAAGAAACCGCGACCTTCATAAACTGCTTGCCATCCACCGGAGCCGCAAGAGAAAGAGTATAAACAAAGCCGTCAAAATCCGATACTTGTAGAATTTTAGCTTTGTCCATCCCGATGCTTTCCAAGCTGGAAGCCGGATCCGCAAGATCGGAAAAGCGAATCCAGGAAAAAGCATTTTTGATGGCACTCAATTTACTGCTGTCAATTTCCTTATCAGCAGGGACTTCACCGGCCAGTTGAAGGTCGGCATTTTTATCGCCTCGCGAGACTTCCCAGAGCAGCAGCTCGCCGTCTTTCAGCAACGCCTGTTTGATCTCAGAGATTTTGAAGAACTCACGATCCAACCATTCAATTATGCCATCATCCACACGGCTGAATGTATTAGCAGCCAGAATATAATTTCCTTCGCCAATTTCCATGAAACGCCCAAGCGGAATATTGCCTCCGCCACCATACGGCGTCGCCGGCATCTCTGATTCGCGTTCATGTTTACGCCCAAAAACTAATTTGTTCAGCTCTTTGTTTTCTTTATTCAACAAGGTCATCACAACTGCACCTTTTGCAAGAGTAAGGGCAAGTTCGTCGGCCTGAGCCTGGCTCAGAGTCAACTGCTGGGCAACTTTCGTTTCATACAGATCAACAAACAAGGTCTTCAGGTTGGCAAAATCCACCGGATAGCCAAAACGCTCCTGCATGCCCCAACCCTGATCCGTTTTGACCAAGGTGACAAGCTGACCCGCTTTCTCAATCTGAACCGTCTCAACCGCTTCCATATCAAAGTCCGACGGTAAAATCCCCTGCGAAGAAGCATCAGCACTGCCTTCCCAATCCGAAGTTTTGGCCGAATGCTGCCAGAAATAAATGCCCCCCATAACTAGGGCAACGATCAATAATGTTAAAAATTGTTTCTTCTTCATTTACGCACATTCCTTCTGCGTTTGATTACTGCTAAAACGATACCACCGATAACCACCAAAACCGGCATCAAGGCAATATTAACCATCATGACATGGTTCTCTAAATTGTCAATATCCTGCCGAAGCTGTTTGCGTACAGCCTTGAGTTCCTGCTTAGCCTCCGCCTCTTTCTTCCGGAACTGCTTGAGCAATTCACGCTGTTCGCGGGAAAGCAATTCACGCTCGCCTTTCTGACGCTTGCGCTGTAAATCAGTGATATCCTGCTGGACTTTCTGAAGATCAGTCTCGATGCGGACAATCTTATCCTGAAACTTCTTCTCCGCATCAGCCTGAATATCCCGTACCCGAGTGAAAGGACGTGACGTCGTCGCCCGCGAACGGATCGCAAAAAGAGCATTGTCGCCAAGCAGGTTCTCAACCATATTCAGAGCAAAATTCAAATTGTCATTGATCGGCTGCACAATCTTCTGACCAAACAGGTTTGTCGCACTCACACAGAAAGCGTCATACAACATATCAGCATCCGCAACCAAAACGACCGCACCCGGCTTGCTGGAAGCCGTTAAGTAATTCACGGTTTCGCTTTCAGAGTCTTTCTTTTCCGCTGCCTCCGCAACTGCTCCTGGCTTTCCCTGCGGAAAGGCAGTCTTGAAAGTACCGGTCAATTTTACTGCAAGATCCTTTTTGCGTTCATCCGAACGGAAAGAGCGCAGAATATCTTCTCCATTGCGCTGCGTCATGAAACTTTCCATCAGTTGCACATCATCGGAGCTGTTCAGCAACACGGTTTTGACCAGACCTTCCGCAGGATCGCCAGTAAAAGCCCCGGCACAGAAGACCAGCATATTATTCAGTGCAGAAGTCGCCGGATCGTCACCACTGATTTCGGACTTGCCTAGAGTGATAACCGTAGGCAAAACGTCAGCCCCCTGACCAGTACGAATGCGGGTAGCCAATTTCCGATCCACAACCACTTTTCCTGCTTCAAAACTCACTCCCCAGGCATCAAAAAGCGCTCCCAGGGTGGACGGCATGGGTGGCATATACTGCTGCTGCTGCTGATTCTGCATGTCGACCATGCACAAGGGATCGACAAAAGCCAGCAGACGCCCACCCCGCAACACAAACTGATCAATCGCAAATAAGGCCGCATCACCGATTTCCTTGGGATGAAGCAGCAACAACAGGTCGATATCGTCAGCAATCGCTTCGGATGTCAAAGGGACTTCGACGACTTCAAAAGCCTGTTTGAGTTCATTGATCACCGCCCAAGCCGGCTTCATGCCGCCCTGCCCCATCATCATCGCTTGGGGATTGTCAATCCCACCCATGACCTGTATGGCACTCATCACACCAATCCGTGCCTTTTTCGTAATCTGCACCTGGGAAATTGCCCGGGTTAGATCATATTCCAGCAGAGATTCCTTATCCGGACTGAGAAAAGGCAAAGCCGTTATCTTGCCGGCGCAGCTCACCGCAATACCCAGATAGATCTGATCCCCCATGCCCAATGCATCGGTCGAATGACCGGTAACTCCATCCATATTCGCTGAATCCTCAGCGTCGGAATCCGGCTTCGGATTGAGCTTTTTTACTTCCAGATTTTTTCCACCCAGACGTTTATACTCATCCAACAGGTCTTCCACGCGGGCAGCATAGGTCTTCAGATAGACCGGCATGTCGGCCACATCACGAGAATAGTAAAACCGAATGCTGACATGCTTGTCCAGATTCTTCAAAATATGCCGAGTGCCCTCCGAAAGAGTGTAAATTTTTCCCTCCGTACAATCCATGCGGATATTAACGGGATTGAAAAGGCGGTTGACGATGATAACAATGACCGCAAAGATCAGGACTCCCACTAGGGAAGTCATCGTTACAGCCAGCTTTTTCTTTTGTATGCTCATAAATATGTTAAGCTCCTTTCAAAATTTTTCTGCTGCTCATCAGGAACGTTTGCTTTTCAGCACAACGCCTGTGGTAAAAATGGCAAAGGCAATCAGCGAGAAGAAATAAATCAGATCCCGGATATCCAAGACCCCCCGCTGCATGCTT
>JBAXYW010000003.1:0-27174 GCA_041670605.1 Lentisphaeria bacterium | reverse complement strand
GACCTGAAGCTACGGATATTCCCCAGAAAGTGGCCGGAGCTTCCAGCTCCGGATCCGTTCCCGAAAGATTCCACCCAGCGCCAAGAGGTCATTTCGGGACAGGTACATTCGTCGGATAGGCACGTTTGTAGTCCACTACCTTTAGACTGCGTGGCTCCAGTAGACCTTATGGAGTGCGAAGGGTTGACGAAGTTTGCAAAGCGGGAGCTAAGCTCCCGCACTCCATATGAATTCGTCGGATACATACGTTTGTAGTTCAGACTTTAGTCTGCGTGGCCCCTGCGGGCTTCAGCCCGCTCCTGAGCAGATTTCCCTGGCGCTCCATAGCTCGCGCCACCCAGATGGCAGTCGCACGGCTGTTTCGCTTGTCGGCGGCAGTTCACCTCAAGACAAGCTAACCTTGGCCCGCATCTTGCAAGGGCTGAAAAAACGATTATGGTAAAAGCATGTTCAGCGATGTTTACATTATCATACCCTGTTACAATGAACATGCCGTGCTGCGGGAAACCATTGAAAAATTGCTGCCGCTGAACGCCCAAATCGTTTTGGTGGATGACGGTTCCGCAGTTCCGGTGCGCAATTTTACCGCAGGTATGCCGGTTAAACTGCTACGACATCCGATCAATCTCGGCCAAGGAGCCGCCCTTCAGACCGGCATGGATTATGCTGTACGAATGGGCGCCAGGGCAGTCATCCATTTCGATGCCGACGGACAGCACCAAGCCGACGATATACCCCGTTTTCTGGAAACCCTTGACCAAGGCGCAGACGTCGTCTTGGGATCCCGTTTTCTGCGCGCCGGGGACGGCACTGCGGTCTCTCCACTCAAACGCTTGGTACTGCAAGGAGCCCGTCTGGTAAACCTGCTATTCACCGGTCTCTGGCTCAGCGATGCCCATAATGGCTTCCGTGCCCTCAATCAACGAGCACTGAAAAAAATCCACCTTCACGAAAACCGGATGGCTCATGCCAGTGAAATTCTGGCGCAAATCCGGAACGCGCATCTGAAAGTCCAGGAAATCCCAACTTTGATCACCTATTCGGAATACTCCTTGGGCAAGGGTCAAAAACTTAGTAATTCCTTTAATATCCTCTTAGACTTGCTACTCCACAAACTACTATGAACCTGATTCAAATCATCCTGATCGGCGGTTTTCTGCTCGCCTCCATCCTCTGCCACGTCGCCCTGAAAAACCGCCTTATTGCACGCCTCTTTTTTCTGGGGCAATTTGCACTCGGTGTTATTTTGACTTTCTGCCCCGAATTATCACAGTGGGCAGCCGATGTCCTTGGCGTTGGACGCGGCACAGACTTGATTCTCTATCTGTTGGTTCTGTATGTATATGTCGGCAGTATCCTGATTCTAGGAAAATTCCGGCAGCTGGAACATAGCCTAACTGATCTAACCAGACAAATTGCCCTCGCAAATCCGGAGTCGCCCAGCGTAAGCACAAGATCGGATCACCCAGCGGAATGATCTGCGTCTCCGATCCCCCGGTGAAATTTCCTTTTTAACGCAACTTGTGACCTTTTTTATGTCCGTAACGATTATCACCATCTGCTGGAACAGCGGCAAAACTTTGCAGCGCACGATCGATTCGGTTCTGCAACAGAAACAGAAACCCATCGAATACCTCTTCGTCGATGGGGGCTCGACAGATGCTACCCTGGCGATCCTCCAACAAAACCTGCCACAAATGCAAAATGCCGGAATTGCCGGAAAAGTTATTCTCCAGCAAAGAAAGCCAGATCAAGCGGGGATTCCGAGTGCATGGAACCAGGGTCTGGAACAGGCAACGGGTGATATTATTGCCCTGTTGAACAGTGATGACTGGTATGAAACAGAAACCCTCTCAACAATCGAACATGCCTTCGCCAAAAATCCAGACACGGAAGCTGTCGTTTGTCCAATCCGATTGCTCAATCCCGCCGGCAGGGAAAAACTGCTGCTGCCGCGTTGTCTCTGCCTGCTTCCCCTGCTGATGCCACTGCCCCATCCCGGCTGCTTTTTCCGGCGCTCTCTTTATGAACGCATTGGGGGTTATGATCCCCGCTACTGCATCGCCGCAGATTATGATTTCATCTGGCGCTGCCGTCAGGCCGGCATCGCATGGACAGTACTTGCTTCCCCCTTGGTCAACATGGAAGCCGGCGGACTGGCCAACAGCAGCCGAAAAAAAGCCCGACGGGAAACCTTGGAAATTGCTCGCCAATACGCTCCTTGGTCCGCATTGCCACTGCTGGCTTGGCTGCTGCGTCAAATAACCGGACGATAAGACTTTCCTTCATCACTCCCTTTGTCAAAAAATGTCACGTTCGCCCGAACTACTTCTTAAGCCCTTGCCCTTTGCCTCTGGCAAAGCGCTGCCCTGCCGGATTCTCCCCGGCCCTATGGATGGTATAACTGAACAAAATTTTCTAACAACCATGAGCACTCGCAACTGGGTCTCCTGCTGGTGGACGCCTTTTTTACGAATCTCAACCGGCGTTCCCCGCCGCACCCGCCTGGCCGCCTGGCTGAAACCCTATTTGGATACTGGTTTCCCGGTGATCGTCCAGATTATGGGAACAGCCACCGATAAACTCGCCGAAACAGCCGCCAGACTGCATGAAATCGGAGTTCTCTGCGTGGATTTGAACTGCGCCTGTCCAAGCCCCAAAGTCCTTAGCAACCAAGGCGGCGGAGCCTGTCTGAAGAATCCAATTTGGATTCGTGACACTCTGCTGGCCATGCGGAAACGTTGCGGCAACAAGGCCATCAGTGTCAAAATCCGAGCCGGTCATTGCAGTGTGCAGGAACTGCCAGCGATTGCGGCAGCCATCCGCCAGGGGCAACCCGATTTGGTCACAATGCATTACCGCACCGTTTCAGAAATGTATTCTCCGATCACAGAGGGTTTGCAGCGCCTGAGTTTAGCCAGGGAGTTGCTGCCGGACCTGCCGCTCTTCGGCAGCGGTGATTTGTTCACCCCCGATGACGCATTGCAGATGTTTCAAATCGCTGAGGTCGATGGAGTAATGCCGGCGCGAGGCTTGCTTGTCAATCCTGCGCTGCTGATAGAAATCCGTGCTGCATGCGCAGGTCTGCCAATTTCCACGCTCACAAACGTCGAAAAAATTCTGTTTCTCCGCGATCTTGCTCAACCTGCGGTACTGCGCCGCCAAGCGCCCAATGGCTTCGTCCTGCGCATGTGCGCGACTCTTTTTGGCCGGCAAAGCGAGCTTTTTCAACACCTGGTCGCTCTGCGCAAGCAGCAAGCGAGTTGGGAATACCTGAATTCCCTTTATCAAGACCAGTCGCTCCCCAACTACAAGTAAAATATTCCCCCTTGCAGAAATCAGAAAAACGAGGTTATTTTGGAACTTTCCGTTTTGTTAACATGTCTTATTGTGAAGTCATTCTCGAACCTGTTCAGCAATAAAGCAAACATGGAAATGGAAAGGAAAACAGTCGTGAACAAGAATTTCTCTCTTCAAACTGCTCTGATCATCTGTGCAGTCCTATTCTGCAATTCTCGGATCTGGGCGGAAAGCAAAAGCCTGAACCCAGATTCTCTACAAGCAGCACAACAGGTTGAAAATGCCTTCTCGGAAGTCGTCAACCTGGCAAAACCCGCCGTTGTCGTCATCACCAACAAACAAGTTGCTCCTGCCGTGCAGGAAATGCCGGAAGAATTCTACCGCTTCTTCGGTTTCCCCCGACCCCAAGAAAACTTTCGTGGTCAGGGACGCAAAAGGCGCCCCATACCGGTTGGCAAAGGCAGTGGTGTCCTGCTTTCCGGAGAAGGTTTTCTGGTAACCAATTATCATGTCATCCAAGAGCATGCCTTTCTGGAAGTGCGTACCTCTGAGGGCAAAGTCTATGATAATGAAAAAGATGAAAATGCAGTGAAAATCATTGGTGTCGACAAAGAAACCGATCTGGCAATCCTGCAAATTGGCGGCGGCAAAAAAAAGGATTTCCCTTTCTTGGAATTCGCGGATTCAGATCATCTGCGAGTCGGCCAATGGGCTATCGCCATCGGAGCGCCTTTTAATTTTGACTACTCCGTCACCATCGGCTGCATCAGCCAGAAAGGGCGCTATGATACTGGAATGAGCAATTATGAAGATTATATCCAAACGGATGCTTCGATCAACCCCGGCAATAGTGGTGGCCCCCTGCTGAATATCAACGGCCAGATCATCGGCATCAATCAGTTCATCTATACCGGGGGGATGTCCCATGGCAGCATCGGCCTTGGCTTTGCCATCGCCAGCAATCTGGTCAAACAGGTCTCCAATGCCCTGATCAAAAACGGCGAAGTCGTCCGTCCCTTTATTGGCGTCGCCATGCAGGAACTTACTCCGGAAATCGGCAACCAGTTTGGTGCGGAACACGGAGTGATTATCAGCGAAGTGATCGCCGGGGAAGCCGCTGAAAAGGCCGGCCTGAAAGTCGGCGATGTCGTCCAGAAAGTCGGCGGGCAAACCGTCCATTCCCCCCACGAATTACTACTGGCAGTCACCCGTTTCCAACCCGGCGATAAAATTGACATCGTCGTCAAACGCGATGGCAAGGATCTGTCTTTCACCTTGATCGCCGGACAACGCGACAACACTTCGTTAACTCGTAATGATTCCAGCACTTACGGACGCCCAGGCGGCATTTTCAATCAATTGGGCTTGCGTTTGAATGTTGTCGAAGATCAAGTTGTAGTACAAGAAATCCGACCGGATGGCGCTGTCGCTCAGGCTGCGGATTCCGATACCGGCGAAATCCGACCAGGGGATATTATCCATGAAATAAATCGGATTCCAGTAAAATCCGTCACCGAATTTGTGGAAGCGCTGGAGAAAACCCGGAATAACATGGTCATCTTTTACCTCGAGCGCATCAATCCGCAGCAGGGTAGCAGCTACCGTTTCTTTTTGCCTGTACCCATTGAAAAGAAAAGCGAATAAATAGAATCGTAGCGGCTGGGAATGCTTCCCAGCCGTTCATTTTATCATTATGAATTCCACCTTTCATATCGTACTGGTCGCCCCGGAGATTCCCCAGAATACCGGGACTATTGGCCGTTTATGCGTCTGTACCGATGCTAGGCTGCACCTGATCCGCCCTCTGGGTTTTCAACTCGATGAAGCGCATCTGCGTCGGGCGGGACTGGATTATTGGCCTTACCTGCAGTGGCAAGTTTATGAAAACTGGGAGGATTTTTTGGAACGCGCCCAGCCGGATCGCATGATCTTCTGCAGTACCAAAACCAGCCGCAGTATCTATGATGTCCGCTTCACCCCCGGCAACTGGCTGATCTTCGGCAACGAAGGACATGGCCTCCCAGAAGATTTCTATTCCCGCTACCAGGAGCACTTATTTACTATCCCGATGCCAGGACAACATGCCCGCAGCCATAACCTCGCCAACGCCGTTTCCATCGCCCTCTATGAAGCAATGCGGCAAACCCAGTTCCAGCCGCAAAAATAAACACGGACGCCATCTCCGGATGCAATACAGGTTTACTCGGTGGCACGCGGATGATAGCCACCATTTTTTGCCGCACCGCGAAATTTAATGCGCCCTGCTTGTTTGAGAATTCGCAAATACCGTTACGGAATGGAATACTTGCATTCCTGATCCGGCATCCTCTTCACAATTGCATCATCCAGATGCTGCAGATGGGGAAGCTGCGCGTGATCAAGGGAAAGTAGCATCTGATCCTTAACCATCAGCTCAACAATATAATGACTGGACACCACAACATCATATCCGGTTGCTCCGGCCTTAAGCTTAGCGTACATCTGCTCATTGGAATCAAAGATATCATAAACAACCCGGCAGTCATACTCTTTTTCAAAGGCCTTGATCAGTTCAGGAGAAACAGAGTCCGCCCAGCGATAAAGATGCAAGACTTCTTTCCGTTTCCGGCAGGCAGTACAATAACACAGCAACGCCAAAACAACGAGCCCAAGAAAAACTTTTTTTCAGCATTTGCATATTCCCTGATCTGTTCAAAAAAACGTTTCACAGACCGCCGGAAATTTCCAGCACCATACCAGTCGCATATTCGGATTCTTCACTGGCCAGAAAAAGTACTGCATTGGCGACTTCTTCAGCCCGCCCAAAGCGTTTCAAAGGCACCATATCCTGATATGCCTTCAGCTGTTCCGGCGGCAGATTGCCAATGAAATCCGTAGCAATGAACCCCGGAGACACACAGTTGGCAGTTATTTTTCGTTTTGCCACCTCTTTCGACAGAGAACGGCACAGTGCCAGCAAACCGGCTTTCGACGCCGCATAATTTGCCTGGCCGGCAAAGCCAATCCGCCCCACTGGAGAGGTCAGAAAAATGATTCGTCCATAGCGATGCTGCAGCATCCGCAACACACTCAGTTTGGCCATGTGATAAGCGCCATTCAGATTCACCTCCAACACCCGTTGCCAAGCCGCAGGCGGCATCATCGCTACAACCGCATCCTCCCGGATACCGGCGCAGTTCACCAGAATGTCCTGACGCGGATGCCGGCTGTCAAACTCCCGGAAAAACGCTTCGGCTTGGCTATAATCACTGACGTCAAAGCTGTGGATTTCCAAAGCCTGCGCCAATTCTCCCTGCGCCGCAACAAAAGCCGCTGCCGCCTCGTGATTACCGGCATAGGTCGCCACGACGTGTGCGCCGGCTTTCAGCAAAGCGGTGCTCACGGCAGCACCGATGCCGCGGGTGCCGCCGGTCACGATCGCCGTCTGTCCAGTAAAGTCATAATGAATCATTCGTTTATTCCTAACCATTGCCAGCTAGCGGCATTCTTTTTCGTACGCCTGATACTAGTGGTTTTTTTTCTCGATCTTAGCCCAAGTATCTTTCAGGCTTACGGTACGATTAAACACTGGCGTGCCAGACTGATATTCATAACGATCACTGCAAAAATACCCGACCCGTTCGAACTGAATCCGGGTTTCTGGGGCAAGTTCCGCCAAGGCGGGTTCAAGCTTGCAGTTCTGTAGCACCGTCAGCGAATCCGGATTCAGATTGGAAAGGAAATCCTGCCCCTCTTCACAATCATCGGGATTTTCCTTGTTGAACAAACGGTCATACAAACGGACGGTTGCAGTCACCGCATGCGAGGCTTCCACCCAGTGGATGGTCCCCTTGACCTTCCGCCCATCGGGGGCATTTCCGCCACGGCTGGCCGGATCATAGGTGCAGAGCAATTCACAGATGTGACCTTCTGCATTCCGAACCACTTCCTGACAAGTCAGAAAATAGCCCCAGCGCAAACGCACTTCCTTGCCGGGGGTCAACCGGAAATATTTAGGCGGAGGGACTTCCCGGAAATCGTCTTCCTCGATGTAGAGTTCCCGGCCAAAAGGGATTTTCCGAGTTCCCTGTTCGGGGCATTCCGGATTATTGACAGCATCCAGCCAATCGATTTGGTTTTCCGGATAATTTGTGATTGTGACCTTCAGTGGCCGCAACACAGCCAAGTAACGCGGTGCGGTCTTATTCAAATTTTCCCGAAGACAATTCTCCAGCACAGCCACATCGCTGATGCCATTGAATTTGGTAATCCCGGTCTGCTGCACAAAATTCCGCAGTGCTTCCGGTGTAAAGCCGCGTCGACGTAAACCACAGAGCGTCGGCATGCGAGGATCATCCCAGCCGGAAACATGCTTCTCCTGCACCAAACGCAATAATTTCCGCTTGCTCATCACGGTATAAGTCAGATTCAAACGGGAAAATTCAATCTGCTGGGGTTTATGCACCGGCAAAGGCTGCAAAAACCACTCATAAAGCGGACGATGAATCTCAAATTCCAGCGTGCATAGCGAATGGGTGATTCCCTCAATCGAATCTTCCAGACCATGTGCCCAGTCATACATCGGATAAATGCACCACTGATCCCCCGTGCGGTGATGCGGCAAATGCAAAATCCGGTACATCACCGGATCACGCAAATTAAGATTTGGCGAAGCCATATCGACTTTTGCCCTGAGTACTTTGCTGCCATCCGGAAATTCACCATTTTTCATCCGTTGAAATAAATCCAGATTTTCCTCGACACTGCGCTCCCGGCATGGGCTGAGTTTTCCCGCTTCGGTCAAGGTCCCCCGATTGGTACGGATTTGCTCGGCATTCTGATCATCGACATAAGCCAAGCCCTGTTGAATCAACAGCACAGCGTATTCATACATTTTGGGAAAATAATCCGAAGCAAATTTGATTGCCCCATCCCAACGGTAGCCCAGCCATTTGATATCTTCCTCAATGGATTCAACATACTCGACATCCTCTTTGCCTGGATTCGTATCATCCATGCGAAGATTGCATTTGCCACCATACTCTTGGGCAATGCCAAAATCAATGCAGATCGCTTTGGCATGACCAATATGCAGATACCCATTCGGTTCAGGGGGAAAACGAGTGCGAATCTCTTCCGAGCGATACTTGCCTGCCCGGATATCTTCATTGATGATTGTCCGGATAAAATCGACGTTGACGACTTCAGGAATTGAGGGATTTGCTGAATTTTCTAACATTCTAAAACCTTCTTCATATTGACGAAACAACCCCATCCGAAACACGATCGAATGGGGTTATCACTGAGTCAACCAGCCAACCGGGACTCGATTCAGTAATTTTGAACATGAAGTTCAAAATATGCCTTTGGATGTTTGCAGGCCGGGCAGATGTCCGGTGCATCCGTCCCAATGTGAAGATGTCCACAATTGCGGCATATCCAAACCTTGCTTTCACTCTTGCTGAAAACCGTCTTATTAAGAACATTGGCCAGCAAAGCCAGATAACGCGCTTCGTGAACCTTCTCAATCTTCGCCACCTCGGCAAACATCTTGGAAATTTCCGCAAAGCCCTCCGCCGCGGCTTCTTCAGAAAAATTCTTGTACATCTCGGTCCACTCTTCGTGCTCCCCGGCTGCCGCGGCTTTCAAATTCGCAGCAGTATCGCCGATACCGCCCAGAAGTTTGAACCAGAGTTTGGCGTGTTCTTTTTCATTGCCAGCTGTTTCTTCAAAAATCGCGGCAATCTGTTCATACCCTTCTTTGCGAGCTGCGCTGGCAAAATAGGTATATTTGTTACGGGCTTGGGATTCTCCAGCAAAAGCATAAGCCAGATTCGCTTCTGTTTTACTTCCTTTCAAATTCGCCATTCCTTAACCTCCAGATATTTTTTGATTAATTGATTAAAAAAAGCGTGATCGCTTTTAAGACTTGTAATTAATGTGTACATTATTAGTAAAATTTCAAATGCATTGACGGAAAAAAGGCAAAAAAGAGCCGTGAAATTCAGGGGAATTCATGTCAGAAATCATTGTCGCCAGCAGTAATTTACATAAAATTGGGGAAATGCAGGCCATCCTTACACCCAATGGCATTCGCCTGCTCTCCGCAAAGGACGCGGGCGGTCTTCCGAAGATCATCGAAGATGGTCAGAGTTTTACTGAAAATGCGATCAAAAAGGCCGTGCAAAGTGCACTCGCTCTTGGGAAAAAAGTACTTGCCGATGATTCGGGTCTGGAAGTCTTTGCGCTAAATGGGGAACCAGGAATCTACTCTGCCAGATATGCAGGAGAAGGAGGCAACGATGGACGTAACGTACAAAAACTTTTGCAAAAGTTGAAAGGCATTAGCGATCGAAGAGCACGCTTTGTCTGCGTCATCGCCGTCGCCTCCCCGGATGGACGACTGCTGGGAACAGCCGAAGGCGAAGTCCGGGGGCGAATCACTGCAAGCCCAGCCGGCAACAGCGGCTTCGGATATGACCCGATCTTTGTCCCGGATGGATACCATCTGACTTTTGCCGAACTCCCCGAAGAATGCAAAAACAAGCTCAGCCATCGCGCCAAAGCACTCCTAGCAGCCCTGCAAAAAGGCCTGCTAAAGTAATCCAAAATCACGGACAAACACGGGGCAAACTGCTGTCCACAAGCTAAACAATAGGTTGGCGACAATTCTAAAGGGATACGGATACAATATGATGTGATCGTCTGCACAGCCAAACAGTCATAGCCCTGAGCGAGAATCCATACAAGGTAAGCGATTAACCAACTTCTTGATAAAAGGATCTTTGGGGACGGATTAGCGCCGTAGGCGCAAAGATGCCCTCCCCCTAAGATCCTTTCGCCATTCAGACAGCGGTGTGCCTGAAGCGCAAAAGATGCTCGCTAAGATACGAGTGCAATGACCAACTTTTGGGAATTGCACCCTTGACAATCAACAGCATATTATGGCAAAATTTCAGCCCGCTAAAAAACCGGATGAGCCGAATTTTTTCCGTTGATTAACGATTGCGATAGAACGCAAACTGCATTATGTTATGTGGTAAAATCCTCATTTAAGCCATAAAGGAGAGGAGGAAACTCCATACTTCTTTGGGTTTTTTTGTTAAAAGAAAGGAGCATGCAATGCTCGAATCCCCTGAAAACACCCCGAATGAACAACGTCCGCTTTGGGCACCTTGGCGGGTTGAATATATCCGCAGTAGCAAACCCGATACCTGTTTTTTCTGTGAAAAAGGAAAGCGAGACTGTGAACAGGATCACGTCGTTTTCAAAGGCCGCCTGGCCTTTGTATTGCTGAATGATTTTCCCTATAATTCCGGACACCTGCTGGTCGCTCCGTACCGTCATCTTCCGGCAATGACATTGCTGGAGCCTGAGGAACTGCAGGAAATCGCTTCTCTGCTAGTAAAGTCTCAGGAAGTCCTTGAGCGCCTGATGCATCCCGCTGGCTATAATATCGGATTCAATATCGGCGCAGCAGCCGGAGCGGGCGTCAAAGATCATATCCATGGACATGTCGTTCCACGCTGGGTTGGAGATACCAATTTCATGCCAGTGCTCGGCGGACCGCGCTGTGTCCCGGAAGCCCTGGATGACACCGCACGCCTGATCCGCAACGCATGGTAAATAGTAACTGGAATTGCCCATAGAGTAGCCGGAGCTATTGCTGACTCGGTAGATGCTGGCACGTTGCTCAACGCTTCGCTCCCGGTCGGCGTATACGGCATGATGTCGCCAAGGCGAAGCGGATCGCGCTTCATGAATTCAGCAACGATGTCCGGCTTAGCCATACCAGTGAGGAATCCATAGACCTTCGCAACCGACCACAGAAAACTGTTGTAGACGATGTCTTTCGAGTACCAGTAATCCAATTTCATGCATCCGCATACAGTGCGCATCCGAGCCATAGGATCAATGAAAGTCAAGACACGAAAGTGATAGAACGGCGCATTGGGAATGATTAAAACGGCGTTGATCGGGATGCTGCCCTGATCCAAAAAACCCAGAGGAATAGAACCTCTCCGCTCCAATGAAACTGGCATCAAAATATTATTATCTTAGTTTACGAGAATTGGCCTTGACGACAAGTCCTTGACATATTATTTTGTCAAGGTTTCTTCATGGACAGTATAAAATCTGTTGTCCATGCTTTATTTTCTGTACGAGTGAAGCAGCTCTGTCCTGTTTTGCTATTTGGGTGCCAGCGCTTTCTTTGCCATTTACAAAAAAATAATATTTCAACAGGCACTTATTCATGTATATCAAGCGATGTTTTCTGGCGTTAATCGTCATTGCTACGCTACTGGTCAGTTGTTCAAAACAGGAAAAAAAAGGCGAGCAGAAGATTGTAAGCGCTGCCCAGTTGAACTCACCGGAATACGCGATCGGTTTACCGACCGGCGCAGCTGCCATGTCAGTTGGTGAACGCCTGTTTCCAAAGGCTAGACTGCTCTATTTTAATTCGTCATCGGAAGCGTATCTCGCTGTTACCAGCGGAAAAATTGACGCCTTCCTTTATGATCGACACAACCTGGAGCATGTTGTCAAACAACGTCCGGAGCTGGGGCTACTGCCGGAAAAATTAGCGGACGAGAAGATTGTCATCGGGATTCCAGCGTCCCGTCCTGAGTTGCTTTCTCAGGTCAATGACTTCATTGCCCATTACCGCGCCGATGGCACTTATCAAAGCATGTATGAGCGCTGGATTACCGGGACTGCACTAGAAATGCCGGCGCTGGAAATGTCGCAGCAACCTTCCCGGACGCTGAAAATCGGCACTTCCGGGCTGAATGAGCCAATGAGCTATTATGGAGCAAACGGCAAACTGCTGGGCTTCGATCTGGAATTCAGTTACCGTCTGGCACAGTTTCTGAAGGCCCGACTAGAAATCAGCACCATGACCTACGATGCCTTGATCCCAGCAGCGGCAAGCGGCAAAATCGACCTGCTGATCGCCAGTCTAAATGACACTACTGAACGCCGCAAGGCCATGCTGATATCCGAACCCTACATCGATTCCGAAATCTGCGCATTGCTGAAAAAAAACCGTCTGCCGCAGAAGAAATCTCCTTTGGACAGCTTTTCCGGCAAGACAGTAGCCTCGCTTTCCGGAACCGTTTTTGATCTCCACATCGACCGCCGCATCCCAAAAGTCACTCACCAGTACTTCAATGATCTGAGTTCGATGCGCTTGGCACTACAGAGCGGGAAAGTTGCAGCAGTGGGACTTGACGAACCAGTCGGGCGACTAATGGAGGCACGCTTTCCTGATCTGGAACTGGTAGCGGAAGCAGTCTGTGTGGACCAATATGGTTTTGCAATCAAGAAAGAAAACCCGCTGACAGCCCAAGCCAGTGCAGTGATCCGCAAACTGAAAGGGGATGGCACGTTGCAAGTCATGCAGCAACGCTGGTTCAACCCTTCAGAAGACGGCAAATGTATCCCCACACTCGATTATCGCCCCGATTTTGACGGCAGTGCCGGCACCCTGCGTTTTCATCATGACAATGTCAGCGTCCCAATGTCTTATGTCGGTCAGGATGGAATTTCCTTGGGCTATGACGTTGAACTGGCCGCCCGCATCGCCTACGAACTCAATATGGTCTTTCAGCCCACCCCATGCGGTTTTAGCAGCCTGCTGGAAACGCTGATGGCGGGAAAAGCCGATATGGTGGGCGGTAGCATGGCCATCACCCCAGAACGCCAAAAAAATGTCGATTTCACCGATGGTTATTATACCGGCGGCATCTTTCTGCTGACCCGCAAACAAAAAGGAGCGAATTCGGGACTTTCCCTGACCGGCCAACGGGTTGGTGTGATGACCGGCAGCATCGGAGAACTCTACATCGAGCGCAAGCAGCCCGCTGCCCTGCCCTCCAGTTTTGACACTTTTTCCGATGCAGTGGCCGCCCTGCGCAGCAAAAAACTCGAATATGTCCTTGGCTCCTATACTTCAATGCTGAATTATACACTACATGACGCAACCCTGATGCTGCTTCCGGACAAGCTATCTACCGATGCCAACGCCATTGCAGTGAAAAAAGGAAATAGCAAGCTGTTGAAACAGCTTAACGAGGTTTTGCAAAAATTCCGCGAGGAGGGGCTTCTGCAACAGATTGAAAAGCGTTGGCTGCGCAGTTCGCTCACCCCCTATCAACGCCCCAGGTTTCCGGCAAGAGGTGCAGAGGCACCGCTACTGCGGGTCGGCATCGCCGCCGACCGCGAACCGATCTGCTTTATCCTCGATGGCCACTTTGCAGGTTTGGACTATGAGCTGATGGAACGCATCGCCTATGAACTCGGCATGCGCGTAGAATACCAGAATATGAAATTTGGAGGACTGCTCGCCGCCCTGCAGGCCAGCAAGGTCGATCTGGTCATCGCCAATATGGTTCACACTGCGGAACGCGAAAAAAAGGTGGATTTCACCTTGGATTATTTCACCAATCCACAAACGCTGCTAACCCGAAAAGAACTACAATCCAGCGCTGCTTCCGAATGGGCACTTCTGAATGGAAAAAAAGTTGGGATCATCACCGGTTCCGTCTTTGATCAGCTCCAGAAGGAAAAACTGCCAAACACAATTCCGGGATATTTTGAATCTTATCCGGATATGCTGGCCGCCCTGCAGAACAACAAACTAGCCGGCTTAATCTGCGATGAACCTCTGGCCAGAATGAGCACTGGGAAAATCCCCGGTCTGCAGATCCTCAAACCCCCTCTCTGTGAAAATTCTTATGCTTTTATCCTGCCAAAGCAAAAGACGGATCTGCAGCAGAAAATCAATACAATCCTCCTACAAATGACCCAGGATGGTACCCGGAAGAAACTGGAGGAAATCTGGTTCGGCAACGACGAAAGTGTCAAAGTCATCCCGGCCTTCTTCCAAAATGGCAAAAACGGCGTCCTTCGCGTGGTAGTAGACTCCACAATGGAGCCATTTTCCTACATGAAAGCTGGAAAACTGATCGGCTATGATCTCGATATGCTCAATCGGATCGCGCAAAAACTCGACTTGAGTCTGGAAGTCTCCTGCATGAATTTCCCGGCTATTATTCCAGCCATCCTGTCCGGAAAAGCAGATTTGGCGGCCTGTGGCATCAGCATTACGGAAGAACGAGCCCTCACCGTGCTTTTCTGCGAACCAAATTATCAGGGCGGCATCGTCATTGTCAGCTCCGATCAACTAAAACTGGATGCGCAGCAATCCAATTCCGCACAGACTTTGCTGGGCAAACTTAAAAAAAGTTTTCACAGCACCTTTATCCTCGAAGACCGCTACAAACTGGTAATTAAAGGGTTGGGTGTCACGATCCTGATCTCCGTCCTTTCCATTCTATGCGGCACCCTGCTCGGTTTTGTCGTCTGCATGCTACGTCGTTCCAAGCACTGGGTCACCTGTATCCCAGCCAAGGTTTACATCCGCTGTGTCCAGGGCACCCCGATTTTGGTGCTGCTGATGCTGCTATATTATGTCGTTTTCGGGCATTTTGATATCAATGCCATCCTGGTAGCGATCCTAGCATTCGCCATCAATTTTGCCGCCTATTCAGCAGAAATGTTCCGCACCGGGATTGCTGCCATTGACCCCGGGCAGATCGAAGCGGCCGAGGCGCTTGGCTTTCGGCGCCTGCAGGTACTACGCAAAATCATCCTGCCGCAGGCAGCGCGCCATGTCCTGCCGGTCTTCAAAGGCGAAGCCATCTCGACCGTCAAGATGACGTCCATCGTCGGCTATATTGCGATTCAGGACTTGACCAAAGTCAGTGATATCATCCGTAGCCGTACCTATGAAGCCTTCTTTCCCCTGCTTGCAACCGCCCTGATCTACTTCCTCTTCGCGGGATTGCTAACTTTCCTGCTCGGACTGCTGGAACGAAAAACAAACCCCGAACTGCGGAAACGAATTCTGAAAGGGGTGGAGGTGAAAGCATGATCAGCGTCAAGCATCTTAGTAAATCCTTCGATAATAGCTGTGTTCTGAAGGATATCAATGCCGAAATCCGGAAAGGCGAAATCATCTCGATCATCGGCCCCTCCGGCACCGGCAAAAGCACCTTTCTGCGCTGCCTGAACCTGCTGGAACGCCCCGACTCCGGTGAAATATTGATCGCTGGAATCCCTCTGCTTTCGCCGCAAACGGACATTTATCTGCTACGCCAGAAGATGGGCATGGTTTTCCAGTCGTTCAACCTGTTTTCCCATTTGATGGTCATTGAGAACCTGATGCTGGGACCACTTCATCTGTTGAAACTCAGCCGCCAGCAGGCTTACGAACGCAGTATAAAATTACTCGAGACGGTCGGTTTGTCTGGCAAAGCCTATTCCTATCCGTCTGAATTATCCGGCGGTCAGAAACAACGCGTGGCCATTGCCAGAGCCCTGGCGATGAAACCCGAGATTGTCCTTTTTGATGAGCCGACTTCGGCTTTGGATCCGACCATGGTCAGCGAAGTCCTCGCCGTCATCCGAAAACTAAAAGACCAGGACATGACCATGATGATCGTAACTCATGAAATGAACTTCGCTCGAGATGTCTCGTCTCGCATCTTTTATATGGATGAAGGCATTATCTTTGAAGAAGGCCCCCCAGAACAGATTTTCGGAGCCCCCCAACAGGAAAGAACCAGAGCCTTCATCCACAAAATCAGCCTTTTCCGCTTCACTGCCGCAGGGCGCAATTTTGATATCTATCGCCTGAATGCCGAATTGGAAGAATTCGGCCTCCGCCGCCTGCTGACCCGGAAACAAATCCATAACCTGCAGTTACTCAGCGAAGAAGTCCTTTTCAACCTGCTGTTCCCGATCACAGAAATCATTGAACTAGCTGTTGGCTGTGCCGAAGATAACCAACAAACCGAAATTTCCTTCGAATATCAAGGCACAAGCGGAAATCCAATGGAAAATGTCAGCCCAGACAATGAGCTATCCTGCATGATCATCAAAAAAATGAGTCAGCATTGCGACTATAGTTTTGACAAACAAAGCAACAAATTGAAATTAACCTTGAAATAAATCAAACAGTGGAGACATCATGAACATTCAAAAAGAACGCAAAGACACGGAGCTGACTCTGACTCTGAGTGGACGCCTAGATACCAACACCGCATCTGACCTGGAAAAAGAAATCCAGCAATCCTGCAACGAAATCGAAACGCTCATCCTGGATCTGGCCGGCCTCGACTATATCTCCTCGGCTGGTCTGCGCGTCATCCTGAGCGCCCAGAAACAAATGCTCAAACAAGGCTCCATGAAACTGCGAAACCTCAACGAGTCGGTTCGGGAAGTTTTTGACATGACGGGATTTTCCAGTATTCTAGACCTGGAATAATCCGTTCATGAACGGGAGGGGTTACGATGCGGAAAACTTTTCTGAAATGGCTCTTTGTCTTCATTGCCTCTGCCTTTGCCCTGACGTTCGGAATTTCATTTCTATTACAGACCAGGCAGGCTCGGGAAAATGCCATTCAATTGATCCGCCTGCGCATTTCCGATACCAGACGACAACTCTTCACTACCGAAGAAAATGTCAAACAGGTTGCAGAAATGACCGGAGCTATGGCTCTGGTCAAAGCGAGAGTCTTGGCCGGCCAAATCAAGAATGCCCCCGAGCTGCTGAATTCCAGCGCAAAGCTTGAACATATTCGCACTCTCCTGGATGTCGATGAGCTGCATGTTTCGGACAGCAAAGGCATCCTAATCGCTTCGATCCCTGCCGAATACCAGGGTTATGACATGGCCAGTGCCAGACAGTCCGCCGCTTTCTTGCCGGCGCTGACGGATCCGGACTTTGCATTAGTTCAATCCCCGCAACGCAAAGGCATCAACCAGGAAATGTTTCAATATGCAGGGGTTGCTCGTCAGGACATACCGGGAATCGTACAGATCGGCTATCATCCCCGGCGGCTGATCGAAGCTGCACGTCTGGCCGATATCCGCAACATCGCCAGCAGTTTCCGTGTAGGAAACCATGGCTCCATCATTATCTGTAAAGACAACCAGATTATCAGCTATGGCAGCTATGAATTCAGCAAAACAGATCTCCTCGCCGCACGAATCAACCAGGAAAACCTGCTCCGTAGAAAAATTTTCAACACCCGCATCGGAGATCGAGATTTTCTGGGAGTCATGGAACCTTACCATGATTATCGAATCATCGGTATCCTGCCGAAAAATGAGATGTACCTCAGCCGGAACTCCGTTATTGGGGTTTTAATCGCAGTCGACCTGCTGCTTTTCACCCTGGTTTTCGTCCTTGTGTCATTATTGGTGCAGCAAATTGTCATCAATGGCATCTATAAAGTAAATTCCTCCCTGGAACGGATTACCTGCGGAGATTTGGAAGAAAAAGTCAAAGTCAATAGCACGCAGGAATTTCAGGCGCTTTCCGAAGGCATCAACGCCACCGTTGCGGCGCTCAAAAATGCCATCAAGGAAACCGCCGCTCGAATCGATGCGGAACTCCAATTCGCACAGGCGATCCAGGTCTCCGGCTTACCGGAGCCCAATCCGGTTTTTCCCGGTCAGACTTTCTTTCAACTGGCTGCGGCAATGCATACCGCACGGGAAGTCGGCGGTGATTTTTATGATTACCTGCTGATCGATGAAGACCATCTCTTCCTACTGGTCGCAGATGTCTCCGGCAAAGGGATTCCTGCAGCGCTTTTCATGATGACCAGCAAAACTCTGCTGCACAACTTGGCTGCCGATGGCCACAGCGCTTGCGAAATTATCCAAGAGGGGAACCGGCAAATCTGCGCCCATAACGAAACCGGCATGTTCGTCACTGCTTGGATGGGAATTCTGGAACTGAGCAGCGGACGTATTGATTGCGCCAATGCCGGCCATAATCCCCCCCTGCTTATTCATCCGGATGGAAACTGCGAATTTCTCCGCATCACCCCAGGTCTCGTACTGGGTGGTATGGAAGAAAGCAAATACAAAAGCAGTTCGCACTTTCTCCAGCCCGGCGATCACCTTGTCTTATATACCGACGGAGTCACGGAAGCACAAAACACGAAAGACGAATTCTTCGGGGAAACTCGCCTGCAGAAAACTCTGGCCGAACTGGCGCGCAGTGCCCCCTCTCCAAAGGAGTTGTTGTCCGGCCTGCATCAGGAAATCAAACGCTTTACAGGATCAGCACCGCAAGCCGACGATATTACTTTGCTGGCTCTGGAATTCAAGGGAAATGAACAAAGCAGTCTGACCCTGCCCGCAAAAGCCGAACAACTCCCAATACTCCAAGATTTTCTTGCCAAAAAGCTGAATGGAATTTCCGTTTCAGAAAAAATCCGCAACCAGCTTCTGCTGGTGGTCGAAGAGGTTTTCATCAATATTGCCCACTATGCATATCCGGAACAGAAAGGCATGACGAACATCAACATCCAGCTTCACAAAATACCCGAGCCGCACCTCATGCTGCAATTCCGGGATCATGGAATTCCCTACAATCCGCTAAAAAAAACACCACCGGATCTGACCTTGCCGGCGGAAAAACGCCCCATTGGCGGACTAGGCATTCTGCTGGTGCGCAAAAGCATGGACGCCTGCGAATATCAATATGCCGATGGACAAAATATTCTGACCTTGAAAAAATATCTCGCTCAGAGATGAATCTCGCAAAAAACTGCTTTGAAAAACTGTTTTCGACGCATTTAAGCTTACAATCAGACCACAACTCCCAGCCGAGAGAAAATCAATGCGATACACAGCACTCAAGACTGAGCTTAAAAACTACTATCGGGCACATTCTTTTCAGGCCATTGGCGCTAAGTTACCATACAATCCTTTGCGAAACATTATGGATGATTATTTTGCTGCTCACTCCAACCTGAATGCCATGGAACAGAAAGCCGCTCAATATGAATTAATTGCCGAACATTGCAGCCCGGTTATATTCCAGCACAGCCCTTTTTTTTCGGAACTGGGTCTGAAAATATCCGAATATGATGGGCATACCAGTCTAAGTTCAGGCGGCTATGTCTACTGCCGAAATAGCCACCTTTTCCACGACATTGCCCCATTGGAAGCTCAACAATACTCGCAATGCGGCAGCTTGGGCCTGCATTCGACTTTCGGAATGTATTGCGATCCTGATCACCATTGTTTCCCCTTTACAAAAATCCTGGAAAATGGACTGGAAAAAGTTTGGCAGCAAACTATGACAAGCCCTGCTAACCCTTTTCAAGACGCTGCCGCTACAGGCTTACTGGCAATAAAACGAATTGCTGAAAAATTTTCCTTGGCAGCCGAAGCCCAGCAGCGTCCGCAACTGGCTCGTTTAGCCCGTCGTATACCATGGAAAGCAGCGCAAACCTTTTATGAGGGGTTGGCCTGCCTTTGGTTTTTGCATGAACTGGGCGCCGTAATGGATGGCATTGGGATGTCAATCCTCGGGCATCCCGACAGAATGCTATACTCGCTTTATAAAAATGATTTAGCTACTGGGCGCCTCAACAAGACGGAAGCCTACGAATTGATCTGTCAATTTCTCTTGCAGACCGACTGCAAACTGGACATGGATATCCCCAGCGACGAACAATTCAACTACGGAGAACAAGGAGACACCCTGATTTTAGGCGGCTGCGATGCCGATGGCAATGAAATCTGCAATGATTTGACTTTCCTGTTTCTGCAAGCACATCGAGAGCTGAAACTAATTTATCCAAAAATCCATTGCCGGATTTCGCGCCAGAGCTCACAATCCTTTCTTGAAAGCGCCAGTGAAAATTTTCTGGAAGGTAGAAACACCCTCGCTTTTCTTAATGACGATAGTATTATTCCGGCTCAACTGAAAGCAGGCAAAAGCCTAATCGATGCAAGGCGTTATGTCGCCGGTGGATGCTGGGAAATTATCCTTGAAGGCAGCGAACATAGTGAAGGAGCCAATTGTTATTATAACCTGGCCAAGCTTGTCGATTTGAGCATCCATGACAGCCGCGAATTCGAATCCGCTACTGGCGAATATTTTGCTAAAATAGATGGGGCTGACGATTTTGAAACCGTTTATGCAACCGTACTTAACAATGCCATCCGCTCAATTCAACGCATGGCTCAAATGATCGCCCGTAATGGCAAAGTCTGGCCACAAGTAAATCCATCCCCACTGTTTTCCGCTTGCTTGGATGGCTGCTTGGAAAGCAAACTGGACTATACTGCCGGCGGAGCTAAATACAGTCCGCACGGCTTGCCCTTAGGTGGACTCGCCATTCTCATAGATTCACTTATGGCCATCAAAAAACTATGTTTTGACAAACAAGTCTGTACTCTAGATGAACTATTGACAGCAGTACGCAACAATTGGGATAACTGCGAAGTCTTGCGACAAGCTGCTTTAGGTATGGAACATTTCGGTGACGGCAAAGGCAATGCGGCTGCTTTAACCCGGCGCTTCCTTCGTGATATCGCTAAGGCAATAAAGGGATTGAAAAATGAACAGGGAGGAACATTTCAGCTGGGAATCTATATTTATCGGGAAATAATCAGCTGGGCAAAAATGACTCGTGCTACGCCGGATGGCCGCCGGAAAGGCGATTTTCTCAGTCAGGGATTAAATGTTTCGCGGCGTCATAACTCAGACGGAGTCACTTCTATACTCAACGATGCTGCCAAACTCGATTTGTCGGATTATCCCGCCAACTCCGTCATAACTCTTTCTCTGGCTCGTCAAGGCCTGAACCCGAAACTTGTCAGTGCTTTTTTACGAAGTTTTACGGCCTCCGGCATTGGTATGTTGCAACTCAATATATTAGACCGCGCTGAATTGTTGGATGCCTGTTTACATCCTGAGAATCACCATGATTTGATTGTACGCTTATATGGCTATTCCGCCCGATTTATAACCCTTAATGCAGAACAGCAACAGGAATTTCTGTCCCGAAGTATTTATTGATCGGATTTTTGAACGTGGAGCATAGCATGCAAGGAATGATTTTTGATATTAAAAAATTCGCCATTCATGATGGCCCAGGTATACGCAGTACAGTTTTTCTGAAAGGCTGTCCGCTACGTTGCTCCTGGTGTCATAATCCTGAATCACAGGCCAGCGAACCGGAATTACTGTTCAGCCCGGAAAAATGCCTTGCCTGCGGCTGGTGTGTTGATTGCTGTCCAGAACATTGCCATTCTTTTGATCATCAAGGCCAGCACCATTTCGACCGGGCTGCTTGTCGGCATTGCGGCTTGTGCACAACACAATGTTATTCACAAGCCTTAGAACTTGTCGGCAGCTATATGTCGGTCGGGGAAGTACTGGAAGAAGTTTGCAAAGACAGCATTTTCTACAATAATTCCGGCGGCGGAATGACCGTTTCTGGTGGTGAACCCCTGGCACAATTTGACTTCATCATGGAATTGCTGACACAAGCAAAAAACCGAAAATTACACAATTGCTTAGAGACTTGCGGATATGCGCCTTGGAAAAAATTGTCAACTTTGGTCGAAGTGGTCGATTTATTCTTATATGATATAAAAAGTATGGATGCGGCTCAACATACCAAAGTAACGACTAAAGATAACCATTTAATTCTGCAAAACCTGCGCCGTCTCAATGCCGCCGGGGCGCAAATAATATTACGCTGCCCGATCATTCCGGGAATCAATGACAGTACTAAAGCCCTGCAGGCCATCGGAAGTTTGGCGGACGAGTTGCTTAATGTCCAAAAACTGGAAATCGAACCATATAATCCGCTGGGCCGCAGTAAATACTCCCGCTTGGGGCGAACCGACGGCTTTGTTGACAACTTTATCCCAGCCGAAAAAATTTCTCATTATCTGGAAATCATTCGTGGAGCAACTTCCCATCCAGTGCAAATTGCCTGAAAATTAAACTGATCATGAGGAAAAAGTGTTCACCGGCGAGCAGTGTATGCTTCTGCCCCCCCCCTCCTTCCATCGCCACAACTTGACTGCGGAAAAAGCGCGCCTGTTCCAATGCCGGCAACATAACAAACACAGGAAAAATCCAAAACCGCTCATCTCTCTTTCACCGTCGCACGGTTAATGATCATGTCCTGCCATTCTTTAGACAAGGTCGCAAAGCGCGCTGACCAACCGGAAATACGCACCGCCAGATTGGGGTAGCGATCAGGATTTTGTTGGGCGACCTGCAACATTTCCGGATCGACGACATCAATCTGCAGATAAAAACCGCCACGTTGCAAGAAGACGTTTATTAACGTTATCAATATCTCAACACTTTGCGCCGACTTGGCAAATCCGGCATCCAGACGCAAATCCAGGGGACAGCCATTGGGCGTCCTGGTAAAATCCATTTTACAGTAGGAATTCATAATAGCCGTAAGGCCGACTTTTTCGGTTCCCGGCGTTGGGCTGAGGTTTGACGCCAAGTACTCATGGGCGCGATTACCAAATGGCGTTGCCCAGCGATTTGCTGCCCATGCAATCTCACGTCCGAAAGTACTTATCCCGCAAGGCATCAGTACGCCATGGCGCTGATGAATAGCCGCAACCTGCGACGAAAAGTCATTGAAGATTCTTTGCATCATGGAATCAGCCTCACAGTCGTCGTTGCCATAAGCGATAAAAGCTTTTTTTATTTTCAGACGTAAACACTCATGACCTTGCCAATCTGATTGCAAAATACCAGTGAATTCCTGCAAAGACAGAATCTTTTGTTCAAAGACCCATTTTTTTAGTGCCAGGAGACTGTTTGCTACATCCGGTAGCCCGCCGGCGTGAATGGCGCAAACCGTATATTTGGTGCCGCGATTATTGTATGAAAGACAGGATTGGCGACATGCCGGCATCAACAGTGAAATCGTCGTCCCGGCCCAGTAGGAGTCACAACGGTAATGCTTTTGTTGATCAGCAAAAGCTTCAATTTTTATCTGCATATTGGCGGAATATGCCTGAAAAAGAGCCTCAAAGTCACCTTTTTCATCGAGCTCGCCCAGGGTTTGCTGAAGAATTTGCAGGGCATCAAAGGGAACATAACCGAATGCTGTCATGCCGGGAATGATGATTTCCCAACAGCCATCATTGGTGAACGTAACAGCCTCAGCCTCACAGTAACCATATTTTTTCAAAGCGGCCAAAACGATATTTTCATTGTAGATAGAAACGATGCCGCCGCCGAGCAATTGAACCTCGGCCACGCGCCGCAGAAATTCGGGTGAGCTCTGTTCGTTAAGTCTGACGGCAATAGGAAAGTCACTGATGTGCAGTTCTTCAATGATGTCAAGCACGAGATCCGACACCTTGTTATCAACATTTTGCCCATCAGCTAGCTTGCCGCCCAGAACAACATTCTGGTATACCTGAGCATCGCCGGAACCAGGTTTGAATACGCTGTTTTTTGCCAAGCCATGGCACCACTCAGTCCCCTTGATCCAAAAATGAGCCAACAGTTCACGAGCTTCGTCAAGCGTGATTATCTTTTCGTCCAGATCGCGCTCGAGGTATTCCCCGAGAATCATATCGAGGCGGCCAAGCCCGCTCCAATTTCCACACAAGCGTTGAAATTCCCAGAAACTCCAAAGAGCTTGAACAGCCTCGCAAAACGTGCGGGGCGGATTCTCAGGCACTCTTTCAAGCGTCTGCACGATCAACCGATAATTCTCGGCGTTTTTTACATCCTTGAGAATCAGCTCTTGGTAGGCAGCAATATGACGTTTCGTCCATATCCGCATAGCTTGGATAACATCACACAAGGCTGCACAAAACTGTTTTTGTTCTGACGACAGTCCTTCGCGTTCCCGTGCGATCAATTCGCGCTCCAGCCCCGACAATCCTAAGCCAATGGCGTCCTGGAAGTCGGCGGTGGTATGACTGACGGAACTCATCGATGGCCAGCCTGGCACCAAATGTTGCACACTTTCCAACAACGGCGCACATCCTGCCAGTTTTTCATTCCTGACAATGACGATGGGAGTTTTTTGTGCAATCAGCAACGATAGCTTACCCAAAATGACGTTGGCATCTGTATCCGGAGGCAAATTGAGGTCGGAAATGGAAAAATCGGCTTTATGCAAGCGGTTTTTGTTTTCCCCACTGAGGTATTCTGCCGCCAACTCGCGGGTTTTGCCGGAAAGACGCATTGGGGTATCGGCGGTAATTGGATTGAACTGCATAATCAGAACTCCTTTTCCCTGCATAAATATAAATCCACAATGTTTTTTGGGGTCTTCAGAAAATTTAATGGGTTGATTTTCTGCTTAAAGGTGCGCTTTTGACTCATGCTTAACCCCGCGCTTCAGTTCGCTTCCCCATTACCGCAGCGCCAGAAATTCATCCTGCAAACTGACAGCTTTAATTAATGCTAGTGCCATGAATTTCATTTCAGGCCTTTTTTTTCACGGTTGCAATTGCAGGATCGCATAGCTTTCCGGGTTATGCCAGTTGCCCAATTTACTGGCTGGCGAAAGCGTTGATACTTCTTCTTCACTATTTTTAACTCGACGGGTACGGGTCACATTGAAAAGCAGGGACTGACCAGAAAAGAGTCGACGGGGCAAGTGTAAGGAATAAAGGTAGCCAGAGGCAGTTTTTTCTATTTTGATCTGCACATCCGGCAGCAGTTGCCAATTGGCAGTTTTATTGGTAATCTGTTGTGACGACCAGATTCCCAGGTCGTTAATCATCAATTGGGTCAGGGTTTCTTGGTCATAAAAGAAGACTTCCACGACATTATCGCGCCAGATATTCCGGTCGCCATTTTTTCTTTGCGGGTCAGTCAAGCTCAGTTCCGGGTTTGCTGCTTCGATTCGTACTTGCAAATAGAGACTATCGGCATCGACCCGTACCTGGCAATAGCTGGCGAATTGGAGTTCTTTTTTCAGCCGGCTGGCGCTGACCAGCGGCAAAGGCTTGATCTGCTGCCAATCATCATTGGACACTTCGATGGTCGGGCAGAGATCCCGCATCTGCATGACCTCATAACGTTCTTCCTGCATAATCTCAAACAGATAGGAACGCAACAGCTTTACCCGACGCAGAACTGGCGGGCTATCAACAGCCAGAGCTTCGGCTTCTTGCAGACTTTGGTCAATATGCTGCATTTCTTCCTGAGTATAGACTTGGCTCCAGATGATTTTGCGTAAGTTGGCGCCATCCTGGGCTAAACCGACCTTTTCGACTTCGTCGCTATCCGGCGTTACCAGCCGCCAGTATTTCACCCAATTATTTTCAAAACGTTGGAACAGGGCTTGCAGTACCGGGGCGGCAGCGCCATAATAACACTGAAAGTATTCCCGCAGTTCGGTCGCCAGATCGCGTTCCGGATCCCATAACAAGCGAGCCTGAATATACATATCAAGATTGCGATAAGTATGAGATAGAGCATGAATTTCATTATTGACGCCAGCGGCAAGCGGGCGGATTTTTTGCAGATAAGTGGCAAAAAGTCCAGGATAGGTTTCTGGCGGGCCTGGCAGTTTACGGCCATGAATTTCACACTGGTAAGTCCATAACGGCACATTTTCAGCTCCCAAAATATCGCTCCATTCCTTAATTTTCTGCAATTCCAGCTGCAAACGCTGCGGAACAGCTACCGATTTGGCACCCGGAACACAAATTCGGACGCAGATATTATCCGGCAGTGCCACTGATTTCGGCAGCTGGTGTTTCGGGGGATAAACCAAGGTGGCAATAAATTTGCCCGGATGTTTTTCCCGCATTTTTTCTGCTACCGAGGCAATCACCTTCCAAATTATTTCGCTATCATCCGGAGAGGGATTTTTTTGTCGGAAAGCTTGGCAACGCTGGCAAAGACAGCGGCCATCGTTGCTGCCGCCATGATCCATGGGGTCAAGAAAGAATTCGCGGGGAGAATTTTGTCCTCGCCAGCTTTGTAAATGCGGCAAACCAGCTTCGGCGGGTGATTTTCCGGAGAAGAAGGCATCGGCAGCTCGGCTCCATACCTCTTCGACGGCGGGGTCAGTCCAGCAGAGATAATTTTTATTACGTTCACCGTTACGCATCAGTTGGAATCGTTCCGGGTAATCCTGCCAGATTTCCGGTAATTTCAAGAATTGTTCGGTATGGCAGCCAATAGCGACAGTACGGCCTGAGAGCTTCAGTCTCAGTCCCCAGAGAAAAATTTCGTCGACGTTTTGACAATATTCCCGGCTATCGGGGTATTTTTGCATAAAATTCCAGAAATCGGAACTCAATCGATCCCGGAAAACCGGCTGATGTTTTTGCACCCCAAGCGGGACACTAACCAATTTTTTGGGTGGGATATAAGTATTTATTTCGCCGGGAGCGGGCCAACGGATCCCCTGTTGTTCGAGAAATTCATAGACCGCCAGCAAGGTGCCCCGATCCTGGCAGTCATAAAAGGTAAAGAACAGGTTCGGGGGTTTCTGGTAAAGATTATCTTTGCCCAGGATGCAAATGCGTTTTTCAGCGGCGGCAATATAAAACCCATCTCGAGGCAAAGCCTCTATTTTTAGTGACAATTTTTCGGACTCCGGGCTAACCCCCAGAAGCAAGGCAAATTCACTGACGGCTTGATTACGAATAGCAAAATCCCCACCGGTAAGCTGGCGCAAATGTTTTTGCAATTCTTCGGCCGCCAGTCGCAACAAGCCCGGCGCCGGCGTCGGGAGGATGATATCGGCATCACTAAACTGATAAACATTCTGGGCCTGCAAGTGCATAGCTGTCGTTATTAGCAACAGCAATATGGTTATTTGTTTCATCACGGTAATGTTTTCCTTTCTTCTAGCAGTTTTTGGGCAGCTTGTTCTGCCGCTTGATAATTAAATTTATAGGCTACAGACTGACCGGCCGCCACCGCCGCTTGAAAATATTGCAAAGCCAAAGACTGCTGTTGCAATTCCAGATAACAACGGCCAATATTGAAATGAGCCGAATAACGCAAAGAAGGATGAGCATTTTTTTGCGTCGCCACCTGCAAACAGGCGCCGATGG
>JBAXYW010000002.1:0-28890 GCA_041670605.1 Lentisphaeria bacterium | reverse complement strand
TCGATTTCCCCTTTGCCACCAGCGAGATATTTTTGCCATTCAGAACCGCATCGGCAATCTGCCAGTTACGTTCTTTGCTCAAGACCAAGCGCAGAGAATTCAATTTGGCATAATTTTCCGCTATTTTATCGGCAGCGGCTTCCGCGACCTGTCGATATTCGGCATCAATTTCAATGTGTTTGGCACTGATTAACAATTCCATAGAGACTCTCCTTTTCAATGGCCATATTCAGTTTTCTTCCTGTGCAGGAAAAGTTCTGTCAGGCGCAGGTTTTGAACGTGTCAGCACCTGATCCGGCCGGTATTGGCCTTGCTCAGGGTCAGATAAAACTTGTTTTTTTTCTCCTTTCCTTAAAAAAACAGCGAGCCAAGATGTCCGGGTTTTACTTTTTGAAACTCGGGCCAAGATAAACTTCTTTTGCCTTTTCATCGGCCAGCAGGTTTGTTGCGTTTCCGGAAAACATGATTTCGCCGGCGCAGATCAGATATGCCCTGTCGACGATAGCCAGTGTTTCCCGGACATTGTGATCGGTAATTAAAATTCCCAGGCCTCGATCCCGGAGTGCGGCGATAATTTTTTGGACTTCAAACACGTTGATTGGGTCGACTCCGCCGAAGGGTTCATCCAGCAGGATAAAACTGGGCGACGTGGCCAAGGTACGGGTGATTTCGAGTCGTCGTCGTTCGCCGCCAGAGAGGGTCATGGCTTTCTGTTTAGCTAAATGGGTCAGTTGCAATTCATTGAGCAGACCGCGAAGTCTTTCTTCTCTTTCTTTGGAGGAGATTTTCAGTGTTTCCAGGACAGCCATGATGTTATCGGCAACGCTGAGTTTTCGGAAGATGGAGGGTTCCTGCGCCAAGTATCCCATTCCCAACCTTGCTCTCATGTACATGGGCAGTCGAGAGACGTCTTTGCCTTCGAAGGTAATATTTCCGGCATCCGGTTTGATCAGGCCGACAATCATGTAAAAAGATGTCGTTTTCCCAGCTCCATTGGGACCCAGAAGGCCGACAACCTCGCCTCTGCGAACCTCTAGCGAAACATGGTTGACAACGCAACGGTTGCTGTAAATTTTGACCAGGCCTTGAGCCTGCATTAAGAGCGGTTCATTTTCTGACATGAGCTGTTGTGCGGTTTTGCGGGTGCTGTCTGGACAATCAGGGAAACGTCCTTTGAAAATCTGGGAAACGCAAGAAAAAAACCTGCGCTTTTATTTTTTTTCTTCAGGGGTGTTTTCTTCGTTTTTCAGTTTCAAGAAATCGATGTTATCAGTGCCTCTGTTTTTCAAATCCCGGATATTGAGAGATGCTCCTTTGGCGGTAATGGTTTGTTTTTTTCGGTCATAAATGATTTCCGAACAGCTAAGAACATTTTTCCCTTGCAGGAGCGTACAGTTCCCTTCCAGGGTGATCAGTTCATTGATACTGTCATAAGAACCCCGTTCACCAGTAGCGCTTTCGGAACCATTGAGTTTTCGGATGGTGACATTATTCAGCGCCTCCACACGTTCCAGCCGGTTGTCTTTATCCAGGAAAACGGTCATTTTCTCAGCGGTCAAATTCATCGTACTGTCATAAATAAGGACATTTCCCGACAGCTCAATCGTATTGCCCTCCATTTGCATTTCCATGCGATCCGCCGAGATGCTGACTTCTTCCGGTGCGGCTTTGCTGTCCTGCGGGGGAGGGGCTTGCAAAGTAGACTCCAAGACGGCTTTGTTGTCCTGCGGGGGAGGGGGCTGTGGACTGGTATCCTGAGCTGAACAGGGTAGGCTGGCCATCCAGAGGATGAGCAGGGAGCATAAAATAGAAATGGTTCTTTCTTTCATGGGGCAGTTTTTTTTCATTGGCTGAAAAGGAAAGCAAGTTTGTTGTGACGTACGTTTTTCAGGGCTTAGTGCCACTCAGTTTTTTAATTTTCTCTTTTTGGAAATGGATTTGCACAGTACTGCGAATGACTAGCATGACTTGCTCATCCTGTCGATAGACATCATAGCCTAAACCGGAGATTTGCAGACCCTCTGCGCGGAGAAGAATTGCGGCGTTGCTTTTAATTTCATAGGCCAGACGATCAAAATCGCAATTTGCTGACAGCAGACTCATTTTCCCACGTTCCTGACTGATGATCTCCATTTCAAAGCCGGAAAGCTGGTATTGATCTCCTTGTACGATGGCTTTTTCGCCGCTGAGGCTCCAAGTGCTGGGGCTGGCTGATGCGGGGGAAGTCTTTTTTTCCTTAAGATTGAAAACTCCATTGGCTTTGAATTGATGCAGAAAGAGCTGGTTGTCACCGATTGCAAAATCATTTTCCGCTATCATTTGGGGGCTGATAAGCAGTAGTAACAGCAGAATGAAATCACTTTTAAAACTCATAGAAGTCAAGAATGGTTTTCCATTTATTCTGTTCTTTCAAAAGCCATTCGGCGATTTCTCGTATGGCACCTTTTCCTCCGGGTTCTCGAGTTGTGATGGTCGCGCTTTCCCGCACTTCCGCTGCGGCGTCGGCAACTGCCACGCTGATGCCAACTCTTTTCATGATTGGCCAGTCGACCAAGTCATCACCGATGTAAAGACATTCTTTAGCTGTGACAGCCAATTCGCTGAGGAGTTCCTGAAAGGCCGGAAGTTTGGGCAAACAATTTTCCTTGATGAAATCGAGTTTCAATTCTTCAGCCCGGTGTCGATTTGCCAAGCTGCTTCTGCCGCTGAGGATTCCAACTTTCAGGCCGGCACGCTGCAACATCTTGATGCCGCTGCCGTCCTTGACGTGGAAAAACTTGATTTCATGTTCGGAACCGGCTCCATACCCAATATTTCCTGTGGTGAGGACACCGTCCACATCAAGAATGACGACTTTAATTTTCTGAGCAGCTTGCAACAAGGGCATGGAGATCCTTTACGGTTTTCAGAATGGTTTTGATTTGCTTGAGCGGGACGGAATTCGGCCCATCCGACAACGCATGATCCGGATCGGGATGGGTTTCCAGGAAAAGGGCATCGATCCCGGTGGCGGCAGCGGCTCTGGCCAAGGGGAAGACGAATTCCCGCCTACCGCCGGAGGAGCTGCCCTGGCCGCCAGGGGTTTGCACAGCATGAGTGGCATCGAAGACGACTGGGCAGCCCAACTGCCGCATGATGACCAGAGAACGCATATCAACCACCAGATTATGATAGCCGAAACAAGAGCCTCGTTCGGTTAACAAAATGCGCTGATTGCCCGTCGATTCAATTTTCTGAATCACCGATAGCATGTCTTCGGGAGCCAGAAATTGCCCTTTTTTAACATTGATCGGAAGACCGGTTTTACCCGCCGCCAGCAACAGGTCGGTTTGCCGGCAAAGAAAGGCCGGGATTTGCAAGATATCCACGATGCTGGCGACTTCTGCGCATTGGTCGGGCTCATGAACATCGGTCAGTACGGGACAGCCAAACTCTTCGCTGATATCGCCCAAAATTTCCAGGCCTTGTTGAATGCCGGAACCACGAAAAGAAGAGAGGCTGGTACGGTTTGCCTTGTCAAACGAGGCTTTGAAAATGTAATTCAATCCCAGTTCTTCACAGGCTTGCTGTACCTCGCCGGCAATTCGCCGGCAGATTTCCAACGATTCCACAACACAAGGTCCGGCAATAATCAAGGGGGGCTGTTTGCCGCCGACGGAAATTTTTGGGGTGATCGCAAATTCTTTCAAGCTCATTTTTCTATCCTGTCCATTCAATAATACATTACATCAATTCGTCCCTCATACAAAATGGTTGAGGAATGCGCGAATGCAAGCAAGATGGCATTTTTTTTGCAAAAAACCGGGGTGGAAAAATGATTTTCCCGGCAGCCCGTACCGCCGAAGTTGTCATCAGTCATTCTCCGATGTTCCGCAATGACAGCCTTTGCTTTCCTGTTCGGCCAGCATTTTTTCCACCCGTGCAATATCGCTGGGGATATCGACCCCGATGCTGCGCTGATGCGTCACCAGTACCCAAATTTTCGCAGCATTTTCGAGCGCCCGCAGTTGTTCGAGCATTTCGCAACCTTCCAGAGGGCTCTGTGGCCAGGTGACGAATTTCTGCAGAAAGTCGCGGGTGTATGCATACAGTCCCCAATGTAGCAAGGCTTCTACGGCTTGTCCTCCGGAACGTGGAAAAGGGATCAGCGAACGGCTGAAATACAGGGCAAAGCCTTTGGCATCAAGCACGACTTTCACAGCATTTGGATCTTCCGGAGAGCGTCCACTGACCGAAAAGGGAACGGCTGCCGTTCCCATCTCAGCACCGGTTTCCTGCATTTTTTGAATCAGTTTTGAGAGGACGTCGGCTGCCATCAGCGGTTCATCCCCTTGCACGTTAATGATCAGATCCGCCGATATTTTCTGGATTGCTTCAGCGATGCGATCCGTTCCGGTTTTATGCTCGGGGGACGTCATCACGGCATGGCCGCCAAATCCTTCGACAGCCGTCCGGATCCGTTCGTCATCGGTGGCGACGACGACTTCGGCGATTTCGGGGCATCGCAAGGTGGATTCATAGGCTCGTTGGATCATCGGTTTGCCGGCGATCAGGGCGAGGGGTTTGCCGGGGAAGCGGGTGCTGCCATAACGGGCAGGAATGACGGCGACAGTACGCAAAGACATGGCAAAAATCCTTTCCGATTGAACGAGCGTTATGATTAAAGTTCCAGCAGTTTTTCTTTTAAGGCGTCTGCGGTGATGGCGGTGGTTCCGACATAGCCCACGACAACCCCGGCGGCGGCATTGGCCAGGCGTGCCGCGTCTTCCGGTGAAGCGCCAGCCAGCAGGGCAAGCGTCATTGTCGCCATAACGGTATCGCCGGCGCCGGAGACGTCAAAGACCTGACGGGCTTGGGTGGGAATATGTAAAGGCAGTGGGTTGTCTTTCTGAAAAAGGGCCATTCCTTCAGCACCCAGAGTAATTAACAGTAACGCAGGCTGCCATTTTTGTAAAATGGCGGATCCGACCGCTAACAGTGGCGGATCGTCCTGTGGATTGTTGATACCCGGCTGATAGGGGAGGCCGGCAAGTGCGAATGCTTCCGAGCGATTGGGTGTCATCAATTTCAGCCCATGGACGCTGTAGTTGTGGGTTGGGTGGGGGTCTAATGTGGTAAAAATTCCGGCTTGCCGTGCCAGATTGCAGGTCTCCTGCATGAACTCCTGATCGAAAATTCCTTTGGCATAATCTTCCAGGATCAGGGCTCCGATCTTCTGTTCGAGCAGGGTTTTCTGCAAAAAAGTCAGCAATTGTTTACGCATTTCGTTGTTGATTGGGTGGTGGCATTCCCGGTCGATACGGACGACTTGCTGGTTTGAAGCGAACACTCTGGTTTTAACGGTTGTCTGCCGTTGCGGATCGAAGACGATTCCCTGAGTATCTGCGCCGGCCTGTTGCAGCAGTTCGAGTAGTTCTTTTCCCTCGAGGTCATTGCCAATACAGCCATAGGCGCCGGACGAGGCGCCCAGGCCGATGATATTGCGAACGACATTCGCGGCTCCGCCAGGAACGGAGCTGGAGCGATGGACTTCGACAACCGGAACTGGAGCTTCCTGGGAAATCCGGGTGGCATATCCCCAAATATAGCGATCCAGCATCAAATCCCCCAGCACCGCAATTTTCAAGCCGGAGAAACGTTCAGTCAGTCGAAGGAGTTTACTCATGTTTTGTTTTCTCAATAATTTCTGCTACGGGTCGATTGATCTGCAGTTGCGGAAGCGTGCTTGCGATGCGCGCTTTTTCAAGAAAAGGGATTTGTTCTTCCAAATCTGTCAAGGCCTGCAGCATGTTTTTACGCTGAGAGCGAGTCAAGACTTCAGAATATTCCCGCAAATAGGCTGTTCGTTGCAGTAATTCCTGTTGATATTCTTTCGTGATCAGCTGGACAAGTGGATCCGGATTCTTGATCGAATGGAGTTGCTTGCGCAACTGATCTGTCTTGAAAATGATATTTAGACGCATTTGCTGCCCGCTCCAGTATTGCCCCTTTTTCAGAAAATTCGGCAACACAAAAATACAAAACACCTGCAGAACCAGAATCAGGCCAATCCCGAATTTTGCCAGTCCAGCCAAGGTATTGCTTTGCCAGGAAACGCCAGTTTTCGGATAGTTCAGATAGAAAGTCACCGGGCAGCCGCAGAGCGTGAAACAATCCCCACTGCGCAAAACCTGTTTTTCATGTTTCTTCAGTGTTTTGGAATGATATTGCACTGCGGAATCAGAAACCAGACTTTCCAGCACATAGGTCTCATTTTCGACCGTGATTCGCCCGACTGGCTGGGAGGTTTCGGGAATCGGACAGGAACCCTGCGGGCCGCCAAGTAGGATCGGAGACTGCTCAAATTCGTAGAGAGCAGCCGGGCGGAATAGAGCTTCCTGCGTCGAACCGGGCTGGCGGATGGTGAGTTGAACGGACATAATTCAAAGAGGCTCAAAGGCATCGTAAAAACAACTGAAAACATGAAATTTGCCGGCAATTTCGTTGAAATCAGCAAAGAAAAGAAAGGGATTCACTTGACTTCAACCTCAACTTCTTCTTTTTCTTCTTCTTCTTCTTTTTTGTGTGAGGTAGAGTCGATGGTCAGATTGAAAAGCAGTTTTTCATCCTGAAGATGGACTGCCACGGTGCAGGATGCACCATCTAAATCTTGGCGCAGCATTTCTTCTGCTAGCGGGTCTTCGAGGTGTTGTTCAACGACTCGACGCACTTCCCGGGCTCCAAACTCCGGTTTGTAGCTTTTAGAGAGCAGAAAAACCTTAACGTCGGCATCCAAGATGACTTCACAATTTTTGCGCTGCAGGCGGTCGAAAATCTTTTTCAGTTCCAAGCCGATGACCTGTTCGATATCTTTTCGACTGAGACGGCGGAAAACGACGACATCATCCAGGCGATTCAGAAATTCCGGGCGGAAAAACTTTTTCGCCTTGTCCAGCATCTCGACGCGCATTTGTTCAAAGTCATCCTCGTTGTCTTCATTGCTGTCGGGCGATTTAAAGCCTAAGGAACTGTTTTTAGCGCTGTTGGTTGCTCCGACATTGGAGGTCATAACGATGATCGTATTACGGAAATTGATGCAACGTCCCAAGCTGTCGGTCAGCTGACCTTCTTCGAGAATTTGCAGCAGGATGTTACTGACATCCGGACTGGCTTTCTCCAGCTCATCAAAAAGAACAACTGAATAAGGGCGACGACGGACTTTTTCGGTTAGTTGCCCACCTTCCTCATAACCGACATATCCGGGAGGAGAACCCACCAGGCGCGAAACACTGAATTTTTCCATGTATTCGGACATATCGATACGGATCAGGGCATCCGGATCGCCAAACATGAAGGAAGCCAGCATTTTGGCAAGATAGGTTTTTCCTACACCGGTTGGCCCCAGAAAGAGGAACGATCCGATGGGACGCCGGGGATCTTTCAGATCCGCGCGGGAACGCCTCAGGGCGCGGCTGACGATCTGGATGGCGGCATCCTGACCAATAATCAGCTCTGTCAGAGACGCTTCCATTCGCAACAGCTTGGCGGCTTCTTTTTCTTCCAGTCTGGCAAGTGGAATTCCTGTCATCGTGGCGACGACCATCCGGATGTCATCGGCGCTGACCATCACCCGCCGATTACTTTTTTCATCTTTCCAGGATGCCACGAGGGCATCCATTTCATCTTTGGCTTGTTTTTCTTCATCGCGATAACGAGCGGCCTCTTCAAAGCACTGTTTCAGTGCCGCGTCCAGTTTTTTCTGGCTGGCTTCGGCAATCTTTTTTTCAAATTCCGAGATATCCGGAAAGCTTTTTGAACTGCTGATATGAGCCCTGGCTCCGGCTTCATCAATCACATCAATGGCTTTATCCGGGAAAAATCGAGCCGGGATATAGCGGTCAGCCAGAGTGACTGCCATGGCAACGGCTTGCTTCGAGTAATTGGCATGATGGTATTCTTCGTAACGGCTTTGCAAACCTTTCAGAATTTCAAGAGTTTCTTCCGAAGTCGGGGGCTGTACGATGATGGCTTGGAAACGGCGTTCCAGGGCGGAATCTTTTTCAATGCTTTTGCGGTATTCATTCATGGTGGTTGCGCCAATACACTGAATTTCGCCTCTGGACAAGGCGGGTTTCAGAATATTCGAGGCGTCCATTGTGCCTTCCGCGCTGCCGGCTCCGACAATGGTGTGTAATTCATCCAGAAAGAGGATGACGTTGCCGGCGCGTCGGATTTCCTCCATGACCGCTTTCAGGCGTTCTTCAAATTGTCCGCGGTATTTGGTGCCGGCGATTAGCAGGGTGAGATCGAGTGCGATGACCATTTTGTCATGCAAATTGTCCGGCACTTTGTTGTTGATGATGGCCAGTGCGAGTCCTTCCACAATAGCCGTTTTTCCGACGCCGGCTTCCCCAATGAGTACCGGATTGTTTTTTGTACGGCGGCAGAGGGTTTGCACAACCCGTTCGATTTCTTTTGTTCTTCCCACCACCGGATCGAGCTTGTTTTCGGCAGCCAGATCGGTCAAGTTGCGGCCAAATGCTTTTAAGGCAGGCATCTTTTCTTTACTGGCTGCTTCTTTTTCCTCCATATTGAGCAGTTCACCATCCGAAAGTTCAAGGTTTTTTTCTGCTTCATTTCCGGTGGCATCTTCCGGCAGAAAACGGGGGTCTAATTCTTTCAGAATGCTTTTTCGGGCAGATTCAAAATCGAGGTCGAATTTTTTCAGGATGGTGGCAGCCAGGCCATCCTCCTCTTTGAGCAAGCCCAGCAGGAGATGTTCGATGCCGACATAGTTGAACCCCATGACTTCCGCTTCTGCTGCGGCTGTCGTAAACACCCGTTTGACGCGGCTGGTAAGAGCCAAGTCTCCTTCTCCCTGTTCCGTTTTCTGGTTTTTCTTTGAAACCTTGACGATTTCCTGTGTCAGGGCATCCAGGTTGATTCCTGCTTTTTCCAGCAGGCTGACGGAGACTCCGTGGCGCAGTTTGATGATTCCGAGCAGGAGGTGTTCGGTTCCGATATAAGCATACCCCAGCTGTTTGGCTTCTTTTTGAGCAAGAGCCACCACCTGTTGAGCTCGGGGCGTGAAATTTTTCATCGGGTTTTCATTGGTATCCATAGCATTTCCCCGTTTTGATATGATGATTCAGAGGGTATGAGACAAAAGCGAAAGAGTGAGACCGTAAACAAACTGGAAGCGTTCCACACGGTTGCTACGATAAGCACAGCAAACCGGTCAGGCAAGGTTAGGTCTCATCCTCTGAGTGGCAGTCTTTCTGGCTTCCAGGCAAATTCTGCAATCTCTTATAATATAATTCCATAGGGCAAAAATACACGCCTGAAGTAGCTGAAAAGTGGCTCCCTTTGCTAAGTGGTCTATCAGCAGAGCGGCAGAATACACCGGTGATGATTTGCAGAAAACATATTTTTGGGGAGAGGGGCATTTGTAGTACAGCCTGCATCGATAGCGAGCTTTAGCCGGTGCATCTCCGCCTCCGCTTTTTACTTATGTCATAGAAGTCAGAGTTAATTTCCCCATGGAATCAAGAGAGATTACCGGGCGGACTGATTTTTTAGACGGTTCTGCGGAAACTTCTTGATTTGCCGGCCTTGAAAGAATACGTTAATACAATAGCAGGCCTCGGATGGGATAGGCAAAAAGATGGCAGAACGATGATAAAAAGACGAAAAATTTTAGTCGATTGCATCCCCTTTGATGGGGGAAAGTCAGGAATTTCCGTGTATATCCGGCAAGTCTTGCGCGAGTTGGCCGCTGCTGGACAGGAAGTGACGGTGCTGGTGGAATCGGGTACGGAAGAATTTTTCTCTGGTTATTCCTATTTATCGGCACCTGGTTGGACACGCCGTCCGGTGTTTTCAATGCTTTGGCATCTGCTGATTTTGCCGTTTTATTTGCGGAAAACGCAATTCGATTTTTTCCTGCTGACGGCGGCCAATCGGCGAGCCTTGAGTTTTTATCCGCTGCCAACGCTTGCCGTCGTGCATGATCTCTCTCAGTATCATATTCCCGGTAAATACAGTCGTTTGCGGATGTTGTATCTGAAACGGATTCTGCCGCATTTTGTCCGCAAAGCCCAGCAGCTGGTGGCAGTTAGTCATTCAACCGCTCATGATCTGCACGAATTCTGGAAAATCCCTGCTCACCGTATACAAGTCTGCTATAATGGGGTTTCCGTTCTCCCACAAGGCAAGGGAGATTGGTGCGAGCGATATCAGTTGGAAGCCAAAAAATATATCCTGTATGTTTCCAGGATTGAGCATCCCGGGAAGAATCACTGGAATCTGATCAAGGCCTTTGCCTTATTGCCAGAAGAATTGCGCGCTGGTTACAAGCTGGTTTTGGCGGGGTCGGATTGGCAGGATGCCGCGCGGATCAAATCCATGGCCAGCCAATCGGTGGCGGCAGAGCAGATTGTGTTCACTGGTTTTGTTTGTCCGGAAGACTTGCGGGAAGCGTACACGCAGGCCAAGCTGTATGTTTTCCCATCCCTGTTTGAGGGTTTTGGACTCTCTTTGCTGGAAGCGATGGCCTGTGGTACGCCCTGTGCCTGTTCGAATAATTCTTCTCTCGGCGAGATTGGTCGCGGAGCCGCGCTCTTATTTCCTCCTGGGTATCCCGAACAGATTGCTGCCGCGATCCGGAAGATTCTCGAGGATGCTTCTCTGCAGGCGGAATTAAGCGAAGCCGGATATCGTAAAATCCGCGATTATGACTGGGAAAAACACGCCAAAGCCCTTCTTCAGCTCGCCGACACGCTTCTGTCTGAAAAAACATCATCGTGCGGTTGCTGTAAGTCCTAACCTGGCGATATTCTTTACCTTGGCAGGGCTTGTATTTCAGCTTTCAAGGTATGGCAGTTGCCGGGAAGAATGGTTTGTGCATCGGAACGGATATTGCAGTTTTCCACGCAGACCATGCTAAGGTATTCCTCCTCGGCCATCTTTAGTTGTTGTGCTTTTTCAATCCAGGGATTCCAGACCACGGCGGAGGCACTGTTCTGCTTGCTGATGAGGATCTTGCGCTGAAAGCCGGGATCCAAAATTTCCGCCGGCCCGCTGCAATTTTCGAAAACGGCATCGGTTTCGGCGGCAAAGCAGATGGTTCCCTGCTGGGTTTTGTGCGCTTCCATGCGACCTTTTACAGTGTCATGATAGGGTAGCCCGTCAAAACCATTGATGCGAATGTTCCGGATATCCGAAACTTGGTAATACGTATGAAAGGCCTGGCTGACCTGAAACGCTTTGGAACCGCAATTCCGGGTCGATAATTCCAAGGCCAAGCTTGAACCAACCCGAACCGTTAATGTCAAAACAAAGGATTCCTGCCAGGCTTTCGGACACGCTTCCGAGGGAAACAGGCTAAAGATAATCTCTGTACTATCTTGTGACAGCGAACGGGTAGAGGTGATTTCCCAGAAGACAAAACGGGCATAGCCGTGACTGGTGTCCGCCCCGGTGGGCGCTGCCCCAAACCAGGGCCAGCATACCGGGATGCCGCCGCGCAGTGCCTTTCCTTCCGCATATACGGTATTGCGGCTCATCCAAAGCACATCCTTTTGTCCCTTGGGGATATACGAGGTCACATGCGCTCCCAGCAGGCAAATTTCAGCTGTGGCGGCAGCATTGCTGATTCGGATGCTGGGCAAACCGCCCGGGCCTGTCACGATGTCCAGCTGACCGGGTAAAACATACTTTTGATACGGTTTGATATCCATAGAACTGCTCCTTGCGTAATTGGTGAAGACAATCGATTTCTATTTTAAATAAATGTGAGTAGGTCAGGGATTCCCGAGGAAGCGTCCCAGGGTAATAATCAGACTTTCGTTCGAGATGCAGAGCCGGCAGTTTTTGGCTGCGGCCTGGCTGGCATATTCGGCGGCTTGTGCGATGTCCGGAGCCGGTTTGCAGAGGGTGATTTGACGTTCTGCCGCCATCATCAGGCAGCCTTTTAAGCCTCCAATTTTCAGAATCATCGGTTGGAAGGACAGTCTACTTCCCCAATTTTCCGGGGTGTCGGTTACCTTATCTAAGTCCAGAAAAGCGCTGACCTGTTGCGGAGCCAGCGTCAGCGCGCAGATTGCCGCCCGGCTCGCTTCGCCTACTGCCACCAGTGCGAGATTGTCAATGCCGTTTTCCTGCAGTACGGTTAAACTGGTCAGAATGTCCTGTACACGCAAGGAAAACAAACTGGGGTTGAAGGCGTAGAAAGTCGGGTCGTTTTCATCTCGGGGTGATTTATCCAGCATGGGGGCTGTTTCCCCGGTTCCAAGCAATTCGATCAGCAAGGCATTGCATTTCCGACCGACGATGGTATCAAGAATTGCGGCGTGGTTGCCGCCGGGGAAGAAGGCGTTTTTATGCTGATCAGCAACGATCAGAAAAGTCGGTAATTTTGCATTGCTGTCGGCTTGGTTGACCCAGATGCCCGAAATGATATCGCCGGTTTCACGTCGGGAGATCAGGTAGCCGCCGGCTTTGGCGGTACGAAAATTCCATTGCGGGGTAGTGACTCGGACGGCTACATTGGCCAGAGTCAAGTCATTATTCAGAATTTTACTGACCTGCAGACGCCGAGTTTTCTGCCAGGCTGCAAAAGAAATTCCGGAATCTTTGCTGTGAAGCGCTGTCGAACAATAGTGCGATTGCAACTTTTGCAAGGCTTGCCGGCAGCTCGGAATGCTGGCAGCAACCGGGCTGGCAGAATGCAGAAGCAATTCCAAGGGGGGCGGAGAGACATTGTCTTCCGGAATCCGCTCCCGGAGTGCCTGATTTAACAGCCAATGGGTGAACCAAGCATAAACTCGTTCCCGGGTATATTGATTGTAATTGTGAGGCGCATCACAGTGAAAATTACTGATGCGCTTTTGCGCACCGAAAAGCTGATAGACTTTTTGCAGAGCCGGGAATTCATAGCGTGGCTGCAGGTTGGTCCAGTCTCGGGTAACTGAAGGCAGGAGTAAGGGCCTTGGCGCCAGCGCAGAAACAATATCGAAACTAGTTACTCCATTCAAGCGAAGCAAAGGCCCTTCTTCGCAGTGACATCCCCCTTGAAAGTGTGAGGAAAGCATACAGACTGGAACGATGACTTTGATCCGTTCATCCAGCAGAGCGAGTGTCCAAGTCTGGGAAGCGCCACCGGAAGTGCCGGTGCAGCCCAGCCGGTCGGCATCGACTTCCGGCAAGGAACAGAGGAAGTCAACAGCTCGCAGGCTGTTCCAGGTTTGCAGTCCAAAAGCACTGACCCCATGCAGAGCGGACGGATCGCTCAGCTCTTTCGGCCAGCGATGCAGTAATTCATTATTATCATTATACCCGATCATATCATAACTAAAGACGATGAAGCCCAGGCGAGCCAGCATCAGGCAACGCATAGGAACCGAGCCACGTTCGTCATGATGAATACGGCCTTCTTGCCAATGCCCATGCGGACAAAGAATTGCCGGCGCTTTGGATTGCAGACTGCCAGGCAGGTAGAGGTTGCCGGTCAATTTCAAACCAGGCAGGGTTTCCATGCAGACTTTGGCGATGATAGTTCCTTCATAAGGAGTATGACCCCAGACTTCCGCCTTCAGAGGCAACGCCGGGATTTCCGGGAGCAGACCCGCAGCCAACTGCACTTGTTCAATCGTGAAGGCTTTCCTTTTTTCCCATTCTGCCATGGATACCGGAGGAACCGCGCACCAAGCATATTCATTATGCCGGACGTGGAGCAGACGTTGATCGGTAAACAAAGAGGATTTGGGCAGAATCTGAGGAATCGCATTTTCATTGGAATTCATAATCGCCTTCCTTTCGGACTACAGAGGATTGAATCAAGCGTGAGGGTGGCTGCATCCCGCGCAGCAGCTGTGTCCGGAGGCTGCCGCACTCGGACATTGTTCGGCATGAGAGCACCCGGAAGCTACGGAGATTTTGCCGGCACTGAAGGTGGAAAACTGCTTTTTGACGTCACTGGATTGGCATTGCGGACAGGCTGGAGCCTGTTCAGCAAGTCGTTTGTGCAGGTGGCTGAATGCTTTTCCGCAGTTTTGACAGAGGTATTCGTAGATTGGCATGGGGATTTTTCTCAAGGGGTATGATTTTTCTTCTGAATTCTCATTTTTGATGTTTGTAAAGTTGCCAGGCATTCCAGGTGTTGTGCCAGAGCACATAACAGGTTGGCCCCAGGGCAGCGACCGGATCGACGTAGGTCAGAGCCAGATAAATCGTGAAGGAGGTGTTTTTCTGACCGAGCGTCTGGCTGCATTCCAATGCATAACGCGGCGTGCCAAGCATTTTGCCGACTCCGAAATTCAACGCACAAATCAGCAGGGACAGCAGGATGATTGAGGTGCTGGTCAGGGTTGTCAGCATGGGATTGTCAATTTCTTTTCGAAAGAAGGCGGAAGCGTTGGCGGCAACCAGAACAATGACCAGAATCCAAGCATAAAACGTAAAAGGAGACAAGAATTTTCCCAATCGGATGGCTTTTTCTTTCAACAGGAATCGCAGGATCGTGGCAGCGAGCAACGGTAGCACTGTGATCGCCAGGATGCGTTGCAGCATATCCAGGCCGATTCCCGGGGTGTTATTGCCAACGATAGGCGGCAAGATGGCAGGCAGCGAAAGGAAAATGCAAAAATTTGAGGTAAAGAAAGCGGTGGTGGCGTATTCGACATTACCGTCGAGCAGACTAACGATGACGGGTGCCGAAGTGGCAGTTGGGGTGATGGCAGTGAAAAAGGCAGCCAGAGCCAGGTCGGGGTGTCCGGCCTTATGAAGCAGAAACCAGAGCAGAAACGCCAGTAGGAAGCAGTAAACAATACTAACCCCCTGCGTCCAATGTAACGAATGCCAGCCGGGGCGCAATTGCAGACAAACCGAAAAAAACATGAACATCAGCAAGAAGCGTATCCATTCCCGCTGGCTCGCTAACATCGGTAACAGACTGCCCACGATAAAAGCACCACCCAGCAGCAACATCCGGAATAACGATTTATTCATGGGCAAGAAAATCTCTGAAAATTCTGATAAAAAACAAAAATAAAATTCACAGGCATCCCATAGCAATGGTAGAATTTGCATACTAACGCATCACAAGCCCCATCAAGAATGCAGACAGGATATGGAGCGCCGACGTCCTCGCCGGCATCCCGGATCTTGGTTCGTTGGCGTCCTAAAAAACCGAGGCGTCAAAGTCAAACTTCTGGCTCTTATTTTTTGTTTTGAGTGGACGGAGCCAGAAACTCTGAATTTATTTGGGCATGTGGGACAGCATAAGGCAAAACCCGTTGTGAAGGAATGGTGGTGACAAAACCAAACAAGAAGAAAAGCTGTTGAACAGCAGTTGAAACATCCTAAAACGGGAAAATGAGTGCCGAATTCCAGTGGAGTAGAAGAAAACAGAAAATCAAAAATGGGTTTTAGCAAGAAAACAGTTAATTAAGGAGAAAAATTGGATTGGATATGCCAGTTTTTGAAGCCTATGGGATGGCTGTGAATAAAATTTAATAGACTTCCAGCAGATTGCAATTGACAAAGCCGTTTTTCAACGATTTGTGGCGCTTAATTGTGCGGTAATCTCCCCTCTCTCATTCTCTTTTTGTGGAGCACTGTTCGCGTGTGCGTCCATAGTCAGGGTAGAAGACTTCTCTGTTGGGTGGGCTGACTGATGATGTCTGCGTGACAACGAAACAATAGTTTTCCAGAGTCAATTCTCAAGCAGAATCATACACTATCATAGACCCCCATCCAAAAAGCCTTTTCGGGAGATTTTATTCGCAGATTTCGCAGATCACCGCAGCTTTTTTTGTTTTTTTACTGCTGATATTAGGAGAGTAGTCGGCAAAAATGGGGTTTGTAGTAAAAACCGTAATAAAACTCACAATACAAAGTGTAACCTTGTTTTGAACCACACCTTGTCGCCCCATCGTTTAGGTTGTGAACGCCAGGCCATCTCAGGAAAGTTTGGCAATTTTTGTGAGTTCGATCATTCTCTTTTTCGTTTTTTTTCCGTCCCGTCCCGGGGGGAAGCCAGGTTTGAAAGTGGCAGAAACCCGGCTCTGACGGTACATTAATAGATTACCAGTTTCCAGAAAGCGCTATTTGTCTGGCAGGATAATGTTGCATATGGGCAGCAAATCGCCCGAATGGAACCGAAGAATTGACATTTGGGACGCCATGGGGCGTAGGTGGCTCTTGTGGTTTTACTGCTGGCTTGTGCGTTTTCCAGTCAGGCTTTTTCACAATCCCCGGAATTTCTTGAGTATCCGCCGGCAGATTTCGCACCGTCGGATCATTGCAATCGGCATGACTTTTGTTATTATCCTGGCGGATATTATTACGCATGCAAATGAGAAAGTCTTCGATTTGCCGGATTGAATGTACTCAGTGCTGGGATCATCGACTCGGAGCCAGAGCTTCTCGGAAACCGTTTTTTCAGCAAGTATCGAAGGGAGGAAAATATGAAGGAAATAGAACGCTTTGTCGGGATTGTTCAGCAATTGCGCTCCGAGCATGGCTGCCCTTGGGATAAAGCACAAACTCATCGTAGCCTGCGGCGTTGCCTTGTTGAAGAAGCCGGCGAATTTCTCGACGCTGTGGAAGATTCGGATACCGAGGCGATGCAGGAGGAGCTTGGTGATTTGTTGCTGCAGGTTGTTTTGCATGCCCAGATTGCTTCCGAAGAGGGGGTTTTTACGCTGGAAGATGTCGCCAGAGAGGAATGCGAAAAACTGTTGCGCAGGCATCCGCATGTTTTTGCTGACCACAAAGTGGCTTCCCCCGAAGAAGCGTTGAAGAGTTGGGAGAAAAGCAAAATCGGTGAGGCTGGCAGTCAGCAGAAACGCCTTTCGCTCATGGATGGAGTGCCTCGTTCGGTTCCGGCTTTGTCACGCGCCCAGAAAACCCTGAACAAAGCCGGCAAAAACGGTTTTGAATGGAGTAGCATAGCGGATGTGGTGGGAAAAATCGATGAAGAATTGCAGGAAGTCAAAGAAGCGCTTGCTGAAGGGGATCGAAAGCATCTTGAAGAAGAAGTGGGTGATTTGCTTTTCACAATTGTCAATCTTTGCCGCTGGCAACAGTTTGAAGCCGAGGAAGCGTTGCAACAGGCTGTTGGCAAATTCATGAGACGTTTCCGGATGCTGGAAGAATCCGCCCGGAGCAGGGGTAAAACGCTGGAACAACATTCCTCCAGAGAACTGCAATTGCTTTGGGAGGATGCAAAAAATCGTGTATAGGCCTGAGGTTGGCTGGTATTTTGAACGATTTGGGCTATCTTTGCCTGATATTTCTATTTTGGGAACTTGCTGATATGTCGGACTCTGAACTCAGAAACTCTGATTCTGGACGGGTTGAGGAAAACCATTCTCAACGCGATCTAACTGTTTTCTGGCAGAACTCGGAATCACAGGCATCGTATATGCGTGAGGTCGGTCGCTTTCGACTGCTTTCAGCCAGTGATGAATTTCGCTGGGCAAAACAGTTCAGTGAAAGTCGTAAAGCAATCCGGCGTATTATGGGGGACTTCCCAGAGATTTTATTGCACCGCTTGCGGCAATTACAGGATTCGAATGAAACCTCCCGATTTCTGGGAAACTTGGAGGTCAGCGACGGAGACGACTTGTCGATGCAGAGCCTGCAAGAACAACTCGATGCCATACTGGTTTGGGCAAGTGAACACGCCGGGAACTTCCAGAAATGGCAGGAGAATACCCCCGCGATGGATATTTTTCGAAATGAATTTGCGCGTCGCCTGAACCGTTTGGGCTTACGGGATCGCTTCTATGAAGATTGCGTGGAACTGATTCAGCAGCGCGAACATTCTGAAGCAGCAAACCAGGAGGCTCAGTTGCAGGCTCTTGCAAACGCCGTTCAACAAGCCCAACAGGCGAAAGATGTCCTGGTGGAAGCCAATTTGCGCCTGGTTATCAGCATCGCCAAAAATTATGGAGGTGGGCTGATGCCTCTGCAGGATCTGGTACAGGAGGGAAATATCGGATTGATGCGGGCGGTAGAGACGTATAATTACGAGTTGGGGCATCGCCTCAGTACCTATTCGACCTATTGGATTCGTCAGTCGGTCAGCCGTGCCTTGGCATCCCAGGGGCGGTCTATCCGGATGCCGATAAATACGCTTCGCCATCTCAGAAAAATTAGGCAATGTGAGAGGGAATTACTGCAGCAGACCGGGCGCATCCCGGAAGTCCATGAAATTGCTGAAAAATTGAGTATGTCTTCTGCGCGAGTCAGCGCACTGATCAAAATGTCGCAACAGCCCATATCATTACAGAGTATTAAAAATGGCGATCAGGAATGGGAAGAGACTCTATCCGATGAAACAAGCCCACAGCCTCCGGATCAGTTCGTCTTTGATTCTCTCAAGGATACTGTGCGGGATGCTCTGGGCACGCTGGAACCTAAAGAAAAAGAAGTGATTGTCCGACGTTTCGGACTCGATGATCATCCCTGCGAAACCTTGGAGCAGATCGGGCGCCGCCTCAATCTGACCAGTGAGAGGATTCGGCAGATTGAGGCCATGGCTTTGCGTAAATTACGCGACCCGGGAAAAAATAAGTATTTCGCCGGTTTGGAATGATTTTTTCGATCTGGCGTTCGTAAATTGTTGATTTTAAAGAGCTGTTCAAAAAAGGCGGGTTCGGACTGAAAAAACGGTTTTTTTTGTGATGAGCCTATCTGAAATAATAACAAAGGCAAAAGAGTAATGAAGTATTGGCAGGAAGAAATTGAGACCTTACCTCGCCCGCAGTTGCAGGCGTATCAACTGAAAAAGTTACAGGAGACCGTCTGCCGGGCGATGAAATCTCCTTTTTATCGGGAACGTTTTCATCGCTGCAATTTGCAAGTAGACTGTTTGCAGAGCATTGCAGATATTCGCAAGTTTCCTTTCACCAGTAAAGAGGATTTGCGGGAGCAGTATCCCTATGGATTGCTGACGGTGCCGACTGACGATCTTGTCCGCATGCATTGTACCAGCGGAACAACCGGAAATCCGGTGGCTGTCCTGCATTCCCACCACGACCTGCATTCTTGGGCGAATCTTGTGGCTCGTTCGCTCTTTGCCGCCGGTACTCGTCCTGCCGATATTTTTCAGAATTCCAGCGGCTATGGACTTTTTACTGGTGGACTTGGCTTTCAGAACGGGGCGGAAATGCTGGGCTGCCTGGCGATCCCGGCTGGCGCTGGAAACAGCAAACGGCAGATTAAAATCATGCGGGATTTTGGCACAACCTGCCTGCATGCAGTGCCAAGCTATCTGGGACGGCTGCATAGCGTTTTTGCAGAACTCGGCCTGGATCCGATTCGTGATACCCAGCTGAAACGCCTGTTTGTCGGAGCGGAACCACATTCCGAAGAAACCCGGCAGAGAATCCAGCAGTTGTATGGATGTAAGGCCTTTAATTCCTTCGGAATGACTGAAATGAACGGCCCTGGAGTCGCTTTTGAATGTGAATGGCAAAATGGCATGCACTTGTGGGAAGATTGCTATTTGCTCGAAATTATTCATCCCGACACCCTGGAACCGATGCCGGATGGCGAAATCGGAGAACTCGTATTGACCACACTGGATCGTGAAGCCATGCCGATTATTCGGTATCGCACCCGGGATCTTACCCGGATTCTCCCGGATTCTTGTCCCTGTGGACGTACAGCCCGGCGCATTGACCGGATCAAAGGACGCAGTGACGATATGTTCATTATCAAGGGCTGCAATGTGTTCCCAATTCAAATTGAACGAATCCTCATGCGAATCAACGAAATCGGCTCGGATTATCTGATTGTTCTGGACAGCAACAAAGCGGGAGATTTCATGCTGATCCAGGCCGAAATGAAAAGTGATTCTTTCAGCGATGAATTCAAAAAACTTGAGAGATTGCGGAAAAAGATTGCCAATGACGTGCGCGACGAGGTTCAGGTCACGCCAGAGGTTCAGCTCGTTGCCCCGGAATCACTGCCGCGAACGGAAGGAAAAGCCGTCCGCGTAAAAGACCTGCGAAAAAACTGAAAGGGGACGGGGAAGTGCGGAGTGCGGGGAACGGATCCGGAGCTGGAAGCTCCGGCCACATTCTGGGGCGAAAGGTACTCACCAAAACCTGGGTGCCCCGGAGCGGCACTACAGAGAATACAAGATAGCATATCTGCCGTTCTGTTGGCGGTCGCTTGCGACCGCCGGGGAAGGGAGCGGGAGCGGATCCGGAGCTGGAAGCTCCGGCTACTTTCTGGGGAGAAAGGTACTCACCAAAACCTGGGTGCCCCGGAGAGGCACTGATGCCAATGCCTTTGGAAAATCCCGAGGGGTACGGGGAGCAGAGCTCCCTGTATCATTTTTATTCGTTTGTACCCACAAATTCAGGTGAATACCCAAATTTTTCAATATGTTACCGGCAAATGAACTTTGCTGAATTCTGCAGGGGGGGGCTGCCGATTACTCTGAATGTCATGAAATCGTCATGAAATCCAAAGTTTTGTTATCGTTTGGGTTGAAAATTAGCAATTAGCCTGTAACTTAAAGTGTTGTCATTATTTCGAGTTGTCTTCAATGCATCATTGAGCAGTACTAAACGCAGGAAAAGAAAACATGGGTTCTGTAAAGAAAAAACGGCGGAAAAAAATTGCCAAGCATAAACGCAAAAAACAGCTGAAGGCACAACGTCATAAGAACAAATGATGGCCGCAATGCTGTAGGTTGTTCGAGGGTTGGGATTTTCCCAACCTTTTTTTTTCATGCAACCATTTTTCTAGTGAGTCTTTGATCGGTATTGTTTTTTTTGTACGAGTTTTGCGGATGTTGATTTTGCCAGGCATCAAGTATTTCTGTTGTTTTCTGGTGCTGTTGGTTGTGTTTTCTCAACCATTACGAGGCGCGGCGGAAGGCAAAAAATACCATTCTGCGGAGTTGAGCGAGAGGGAACGTGCTGAGATTGGTGCTTGGGGCAGTTATGCACGGGCGAGGTTTCTGATCAATGACCGTAGTCTGGATGTTGACCGGATTGCGGATCATTTACGGGATTGTTTAATTGTTTTGCCTGAGGCTGAAAGCCCTCTGCGGCTGTTATTGTTGCTGCAGCGCAGCAAAAGCGATCCGTCCAAGTTATTGACGAATCTTTCTGCGGTAGCGTCGGCCAATCCTGAGAATGCCCGAATTAATATCGTTTATGCAGAGTGTCTTGTCGATCATCAACAGAGCGAAGCGGCTTGCCTGCATTTGCTCGCATTTATTCGACGCACTGGTTGGAAACATGCCGAGGCGGTGATGCGGCTGTTACAAATCAAAGCCTCCTTAGGAGCTTGGGACGAAGCTAGTGCTTTCTTGAAAAAGGCTTTACGTCATAAGGCGCTGAGAAACGATCCCAAGATGCAGGTTTTTGAGGCTTTATTCCTATTGGAAAAAGCAGAGGCGTGTAGCGGCGAAGAACGAGTCCAACTGCAGGAAAAAAGCCGGAAGCGAGCGCAATTCCTGATCCAGCCTTTGTTAAACGATCCTGAAACCCTGCACGACTGGGAGCTTTTCAGCTCTTTATTCCCGGTCTTGAGCAAATTGGAAAACTGGCAGGAACTCAATCGGCTTTTAGACTTGGCACCAAAAGATTTCCAGCAGAGCGAATTTTGCTTCTCACATAAACTGCTGGCTTTGCAAAAACTCGGTGATGTCAAGGGCTTGCATGAATTCAGCAGGAAAATATTTTCCGATCCCGGTTTGACTGAACCGGCCATTGAACAGATTGCATTGACCAATATTGAACTGGGAGAACTTGCCAGAGCCGCTGACATTTATGAGCTGTTGCACCTGCGTAACAGTCAATCTTTGCATTATCGTATGCAGTTGGCTTGGCTATATTTGTCTCAGCGATTTCCTGTCAAGGGGCTGGCAATGCTCGCTCCTGTCAAGCAGCTTCCTTTTCATGGACTGCTGTTGAAGGCCGCTTTGTTGAAAGCTCATCAGGAAGCAGAGAAAGCTTTGGCGGTTTACCAGCAGGCCGAGACCCTTGCCCTCAGTTCAGGGCAGCAGGAAGAGCTCAATACATTTTTCTATACCTCGTATGCACTGGCTGCGGAAACGGCTGGTCAATTGAAAGTGGCAATTACTCAATTCCGAAAAGCACACAAACTCGATCCGGATAGCCCGGAAATCTGCAACGGATTGGGCTATACCCTCGCAGACCATCTACAGGATTTGACTTTTGCGGAAGAGTTGATTGAAAAAGCCGTAAAAGCCGAGCCGGAGAATGTCGCTTATCTTGACAGTTTGGCATGGGTGCGTTTCCGCTTGCAAAAATACCATGAGGCACTGAAAGCGATACTGAAGACCTTGACTTTGCTGCAACCCGGCTTGGATCCGGATGGCGTCATTCACCAACATGCCAGCGAAATTTTTGCTGTTTGTGACTATCCGGATCTGGCAGACTTGTTCCACCGCAAAGCTGAATGGGTCATTCTGCAGGAAAAAAACTGAAAGCACGCTGTCCTTCGGAGACCTTGGCGCGTCTCTGTGTCGTTCGTTCCGCTTTTTCCCACAGGTACAGTCAAAATTACGTTGAGAATTTTTATGCAATCTGCAGTATCGGCCTGAAGGTTCTCAAAACAGAAGAGGAGAAGTGAGCAAATTCTTGTTTTTTGTCGGGAATTTACTGTTTTGTCAATGATTGTCTTTGAAAAATACGTTTCAGGTATTAAAATAATGTTTTGAACAATTTATCTTGTTCGTTTCAGGCTGGTGTTCTGGATGGATTTCATGGATCAATATCTTCCGGTAAGTGGGTCAATCATCGTATTGTTGCTCTTATCGGCTTTTTTTTCCGGGTCTGAGACGGCTTTGATGTCCTTAAGTCGGGCTCAGGTCAAGCGGATGTCCAATGGGACGGCTGGTGAAAAGGCGGCCTTTGCTTTGTTGCGGCAACCGCAGCGTCTTTTGGCGATTATCTTGGTTGGCAACATGTTTGTCAATGTGTTGATGACTTCCCTATGCGCGTCTCTGTTGAATCGTTTGGTAATGGGAAGCGCCGAAAGTCCGGGCTTATATGCTTTTCTGCTAAAACCCGGATTGCAGGGACTTGGGTTGCAACTGTCGGTTGCGGGTTGGAGTAAACTTTCCGAGATTCTCAGCGTGTTGCTGAATATCGCTTTGCTGACTCCGATTCTAATCCTTTTTGGTGAGCTGTCTCCCAAGACGCTGGCTTACCGGAATAATCAACATGTGTCCCGCATTTCGGCTTTCCCATTGTTGTATTTTGGCAAGCTGATTGCTCCTTTGCTCTGGTTGTTGCGCATCACCAGTATGTTTTTGCAATGGCTGCTGCATTTGAAAATCGACGGGGATGCTTGGTCGATGTTGACACCCAATGAAGTGGCCGCGACTTTTGCCGCCGGTGAAGCCGTCGGAGCCACCAGCGGGCATGAGCGGGAACTGCTGGAACGAATCATGCGCCTCGGAACGGTTGAGGCCAGCGATATCATGGTGCCACGCACTGAAATCATTGGCGTTTCTGATGATCTGACTATCCAGCAGGCCTTCCGAAAACTGCGCACAAGTTCACATAATTTTCTGCCGGTTTATCACCAGGATTTGGATGACATTTGGGGCGTCATCGCGTTTGCGGACTATCCTTTCTGGCTGAACTGCAGTCAGAGGGAGCTGAAACTGGCGGAATTCCGCCAGTCCTCACAGAATGGCAGTCCGGAAAAGCTTCCGGTTTATCCTGTTTCCTTTGTGCCTCCCAGTGCGAAAACGGATCGCATGCTGGCCGATATGCGTCGGCAAAGAAAATGCTTTACGGTGGTGGTTGGTGAATATGGCGGCACGCTCGGGATTGTCACCATCAGTTCGATTCTGGAAGAGGTGATTGGTCGATATGCTGCCAGCGGGGGCAAATTGAACAAGTTGCGGCCTTTGCCGGATCAATCCGGCTGGATTGTGGATGGACGAGCCCGGTTACGGGTGATCGGCAGTGAGTTAAAGAGGGAATTCATCTCGGAAGCCGATACGATTGGCGGCTTGATCATGGAAATTCTGGGACGGATTCCCCGCAAGGGAGACTGCATTCAAACCGGTGATCTCCACTTGGAAGTGTTGCAGATGGCTGAGAACCGGGTGGGAGCAGTGGCCATCCGGGAACGATCACAGTCTGTGGCACAGCAGCAGCAGCAACAGCAGCAAGGAGGAGAGCGATGACAAGCCTGTTCATCTACCTCATTCTGATCTTGCTTCTGATGGTGTTGAACGCCTTTTTCAACGGGAGTGAAATCGCTTTTACTTCTGCCAGTAAAATCTATCTGCAGGAGTTGGCGGATCATGGGAACCGCAAGGCAAGCTGTTTCTGCTCCTTCCTCAACAATAGTGAACGTTTCCTGGGTACTGTGCTGGTGGGTAACAACTTGACGAATGTCAGCTTGGTGACCCTGGCTCAACTGGTGCTCAGTCAATGGGTCGTTCAATCGGCTTGGTTTACTACGTTTTTTGCGGAAAATGGTAATTTTTCTCCCGGCATTGAATTGCTGACGACCTGCTTGGCTACTCCCATTGTTCTCGTTTTTTGTGAGATTCTCCCCAAGGCGGTTTTCCGCAATCAGGCGAATGCCTTTGCGTTGCAGATGGCTTTACCGATGTACTGGATCAGCCGACTGTTATCACCGGGAATTGCCGCTATTACCTTTGCCTCCCGACTGATTACCAGCCGTTTTAATGATGCTCAGTTAACCCGAAGTCATACCCATGTGACTCGGGAGGATTTGAAGGTCATTACAACTTTGGTGGCAGAGCAGGGTCTGGTCGCCCGGGAAGCTGGGGAAATGCTGCAGATGGCTCTGGAAATGAACGAGAAGCCCGTCGAGACGATTATGGTGCCATTAGTTGAAGTTCGTTCTCTACCCAACAATGCGACGGTCGCTGAACTGGAACGGCTGACTTTGGAAAGCGGATTTTCCCGCTTCCCGGTTTATGAGAAGCGCATTGATGAGATTGTCGGGGTGGTTTCGTTGCGGCAGATTTTGGCATCACCAACGACAAAAAACCTTTCGGAAGAAGAGTTTCAGAAGCTTGAAATTGTCGATTTTCTGGATCGCAGTGTTCTTTTTGTTCCGGAATCAAAGACGGTTAGTGAGTTGCTCTATGAGCTGCGGCAGCAGAACATACCGATGGCTGTTGTTGTTGATGAATATGGCGGGATGATTGGTGTGGTAACGATTGGCGATCTGGCCGAACAGATTGTCGGAAGCATTCGTGGTGAAAGGGAGCAGGAATTTGTTCTGGTAAAACCGATTACTCCTACGATGTTTGAATGTGACGGGCGCCTTGATATCCGCGAGCTGGAAGGCTATCTTGGCTTTCACATTGAGAATGTCGGGTTTGAAACAACCGCCGGTCTGGTCTTGAAACTGACCGGGCATATTCCGACGCTGGGAGAAGTCATCAGTTATCGCGGATACCTGATTACTGTTCTTGAAGTGAAGCATCATCGGATAAGCCGCCTGCACTTTCAATCCCATCGTCATCGTGAATCCGGAACCTGAGACGGTTTCGATTGGAGTGGAGAAGCCGATACTCCACTGAATTTTGCATTTTTAAACGGCGTTGGCCGCGTGTCAAGAAGTGAAAGAGAGAAAACAAAAACATGGAACGTAAATACCCCCTGAATATGGTTCGCAACATCGGCATTATGGCGCATATTGATGCCGGTAAAACCACCTGTACGGAACGGATTCTTTTTTACACCGGTCGTACCCATAAGCTTGGTGAGACGCATGACGGGCAGGCGACGATGGATTTCATGATCCAGGAACAGGAACGCGGGATCACGATCTCCAGCGCCGCCACAACTTGTGTCTGGAAAGACCATCAGATCAATATCATCGATACGCCCGGACATGTCGATTTTACTGTGGAAGTCGAACGCAGTTTGCGCATTCTGGATGGCGCCATCGGCCTGTTCTGTGCTGTTGGCGGGGTGGAACCGCAGTCGGAAACGGTCTGGCGGCAAGCTACCAAATACCAGGTTCCGAGAATCTGCTTTATCAACAAAATGGATCGTACCGGGGCGGATTTTTTTGCTGTTCTTGAGCAGATTCGTTCGGTGCTGGGAGCCAATGCCGTTCCGATTGCCGTCCCGATTGATCAGGGGCCGGAGTTCAAGGGCATCATTGATCTGATCAAATTATGCCAGGTGCGTTATGTAGACGACCCCAAAGGGACGTATCCGGTCGAGGAACCGATCAGCGAGCAATATCGCGAATTGGCCGAAAAGTGGCGGAAGAATCTGTTGGAGAATGTGGCTGAACTCGATGATCAGCTTTTTGAAAAGTATTGCTCCGGCGAAGAACTCAACGAAGAGGAAGTTATTGCCGCCATTCGGATCGCCACCAGAAGTCATCATATCTGCCCGGTACTTTGCGGCAGTGCTTTCCGAAATAAGGGAGTTCGCCGGCTTTTGAATGCGGTGATCGACTATCTTCCCTCGCCACAAGAAATGCCCGTCATCATGGGGAAAGACCTGGCTGGGGATCCCTTAGAACGCAAAGCCGGAGACGATGAACCTTTATCCGCCTTGGCTTTTAAAATCGTAACGGATAAACATGTCGGCAAACTGATTTATGTTCGAGTATATTCCGGTTCCATTCAAACCGGAACTTATATTTTTAATTCCAGCAAAAACAAGCAGCAACGCATTGGCCGGATTTTCCGGATGCATGCGAATCACCAGGAGATTATTGACAGCTTGAACTGCGGGGAAATTGGGGCTCTAATCGGTCTGGCCGACACGGTTACTGGGGATACCCTCTGTGACGGGGCAAACCCAATCATTCTGGAGCATATTGATTTTCCGGAACCGGTGATCAGTGTGGCGGTTACCCCTCAGAAAAATGCGGATCGGGAGAAATTAATGCTTTCTCTGGGTAAATTGGCGGAAGAAGATCCGACCTTTACGGTGAAGACGGATCCTGAAACTGAAAATACGGTCATCTCCGGCATGGGTGAACTGCATTTGGATATCCTTCTTGACCGTCTGCGGCGGGAATTCGGAGTTATGGTTGACAGTGGAGCGCCAGAAGTGGCTTATCGGGAGACCATTGTCAAGGCGGTTGAGCATGAGGAACGCTTCCGTAAGCAGAGCGGCGGACATGGTCAGTATGCGCATATCATTATACGCATGGAGCCGCTTGAACCTGGCCAGGGCTATGAATTTGTCAATGAAATTAAAGGTGGAAATATTCCCCGGGAATACATTCCTGCGATCGAGAAGGGGATCAAGGATGCTATGCTGCAAGGTCCTAAAGGCGGTTATCCCTGTGTGGACTTCCGGGTTGTACTCGTTGATGGTTCCTTCCATGAAGTGGACAGCTCCGAAATGGCTTTCCGGACTTGCGCATCTATCGGTTTCAAGGCGGCTTTTATGAAAGGGGCTCCGCAGTTGCTCGAACCGGTCATGAAGTTGACCATAACGACTCCAGAAGAGTATGCCGGCAGTGTTACCGGCAATCTGTGCAGCCGGCGCGGTCGCATTCAAGGTATGGATAAGCTTGGTGGCAATGGACAGGTGATTCATGCCCTTGCGCCGCTGGCAAACCTGTTTGGTTATACCAGTGACCTGCGCAACCTCAGCCAGGGTAGGGCGGGATTCAATATGGAATTTGAATTCTGCGAACCGGTACCTGCTAGTCTTGCCGATAAACTGCTTGAGGAACGCCGCAAACGCAAGCAACAAGCAGGCTGATTACAGCAGAACAGAACGGAATGGGTGTCTACGCTCCCCCGCTTGTAGTACAGTGCTGCGTTAAAAGCGAGCTTCAGCTCGCGTCCTTGTTCCCCGAACTCTGCGTTCGATGCTTCTGTTTTCGAAACGAAAACGAAACACGGTATGGGATGCCGATGGAGGAGGATCCGGAGCTGGAAGCTCCGGCCACATCCCCGGAGCTGTTCCGAATTGTGATTTTCTGAGACATGTACGTTTTATTGTACAGTCCGTATTCTTGTTCCCGAACCCCATGTCCTGTCCATAAAAAAGGCCAGCCAGCTTGCATGCAAACTGGCTGGCCTTTTTTTAGATTTTCTCAGGTCGAAATTTATTCCGCTTTTTCTTCTTCTATGGTATTTTGGGGCTCTGGGAGGTGGATTTGATAATTTGCTTTGGCCAGCAGCTCATCGAGGATCTGTTTGAAGGATTCATTGGCCTTTTCTTCCTGCATCTGGTCTGAAATTTTTTCCTTAACCTCTTCAAGAGTCTTTGTTTGAGCCGCTTTCCGTTCGCCGGCTTTGATCAGATGGAATCCGAACTGGGTTTCGACAGGGGCGCTGATTTCACCGGCTTTGAGCAGTTTCAGAGCCGATTCGAATTCCGGCACCATTTGTCCTTCCTGAAAATCACCCAAGCTGCCATTTTGCGCTTTGCTCGGGCAGTCGCTATGTTCTTTGGCCAGAGCGCCGAAGTCTGCGCCTTCATCCAGTTGTTTTTTGATTCCCAGTAATTTTGCTTGGATGGTCTTTTTTTCCTCTTCACTGGGGGTCTGACTGTCAAATTTTAACAGGATATGCGAGGCGGACATGGTTGCCGGGCTGGTAAACATTTCCGGATGCTGATTATAGAATTCCTGGGCGGCAGCTTCCGTAATCGGGTTGGCTGCATTGTATTCCGAAATCTTCTTTTCGTGATATTTCTCAATCAGCAGGCTACCAGCGATTTTTTGCACAAGGGCATCATAATCCATGCCCTGCATGGCAAGAACCCGGTTGAAGTTCTCTTCGCCCTGTTTGGCTTTCTGTTCATCAAGAACTGTACGGGCGGCAGCCAAATCAATTTTTCCACCCTCTTTTATGGCGTTCTGGAGCAGAATCTCATAGGTCATCAGATTTTTACTGAAATTATAAACGACAGACTGAATCTGTTCCTGGCTGATTTC
>JBAXYW010000001.1:0-31912 GCA_041670605.1 Lentisphaeria bacterium | reverse complement strand
TTTTGAGCTCGTGGTTCGAATCATGGCTGCACGGTTTTTGAGGCTAATGGCATGTTTTTCGTGCAGCAATTATACCAAAATTCCTCAATAACTACGCTTAATCAATGGGTTATATTTTCTGAGAATGATTGGCATTGAGCCTTGGTCTCAAATTTGAATCCGTAAAGGTTCGCTGTTGTCCTAGCCTGGTTTATTTCGACTGAGACAGTCTTTCATAAACCTGGCTTCCTAGCCATTTGGAGACAAGCTCCCGTAAATCCGGCTTACTCATGTAATCGGTAAACAAGTCCTCGTTCAGTTCTATTCGCTCGATAAATAAGGACTCAAGCACTTGTCGGAATACCAGCTGAAATTTATCCAGCGAATTCACTTCAGCTGCTTTTCGCAACGATTCATTCTGGCTGGCAGCCTCGGTAATCTGGTCGAAAAACAACTGATCGGCCTCGTTTAAATCGCCGCCGAAGCGCTGGTTGATAATATCAATAAGCCTGGAAAGCGAAACCTGTTCCTCTCTGACCATGCCTGATCCAACTTCTCGTGGACCAGCGAGCGGTTTGGCATACCCTTCATTGAGGCTAATAGATCCTTCACTAATCTTTTGTAAGCGATAGTATTCCAGGTCGATTTCTTCATCGAATTGGTAACCGGCTCCAGTTTTTCGCTTCGGCAACTTCAACGCCAGATGACGTAAATAGGTAAATAGTTTTTCAAGGTCACTGTCCTGATAAGGAATGACCTGGCTTAAAAAACTATACAGATTTCTAAATGCCTGAATTTTGCCACGCCAAAGTTCAGCTGCTTCATTTTCAGATTTTTGCAAATCGGTAAATCGGGCAACAGCCTGATCCAAAATCGCATTCATCGTTTTATGATCGGATGGACTCTGGCGGCGTTTAGGCGCAAAAAACACCTTGGCAAACGCATCGACTTCTTCTTGAAGATAAATCGATGAAGCATCAAGCTCTGCTTTTACCTCATAGAGCCGGTCAGGATCGACGTCTTCGCCCATTACCGACCCTTCGTAATATTGGCGAAATGCCTCTTGTATTTCGGCAGGGTCGTTAACGAAATCCAAAACAAATGTATCGTCCTTTAACGGATGAGTACGATTGAGGCGAGAAAGGGTTTGCACGGCCTGGATACCGGCAAGCCGTTTATCCACATACATTGTGTGCAGCAGTGGCTGATCAAAACCCGTCTGATATTTTTCAGCAACCAACAATACCCGGAAGTCCGGCTTCGCGAAGGTATCCGGCAACTCTTTTTCCTTTAGCCCATCGTTCATTTCGACTTCGGTATAGGTCTTTTCCGGACACTTGTCATCTTCGACAGTACCTGAAAATGCCACCAAACTCTTAATGGAATAGCCTTTTTCCTTGATATAACGATCAAACTCCTGTTTATAACGCACTGCCTCCAGACGCGAACCGGTTACCAACATAGCCTTGGCATGGCCACCAATCTTGTGCCGGGTGAAGTGTTGAAAGTGTTCAACGATCACTTCCGTCTTCTGCCCAATGTTGTGCGGGTGCAGCCGCATGAACCGAGCCAGCGCCTTGGCTGCTTTTTGGCGCTCTACATTAGGATCATCTTCCGCTTTTTTGATCAGCTTATAGTAGGTTTTGTAGGTAACATAATTGCGCAACACATCTTCAATGAACCCTTCCTCAATCGCTTGGCGCATCGTATAACGATGAAACGGTTCGCCATTTCGGCCAAAGATTTTCAGGGTTTTATGCTTTGGCGTAGCGGTAAAAGCGAAAAAACTCATATTGGCTTGCTGGCCGCGCTTAGCCATTGCACGATAGAGCCGTTCCAACTCACCCTCACCATCCTCTTTTGCCAGTTCCTGAGCCTTACGGCGCAGTTCGGCTCCGCCAAGCACCCCTTTAAGTTCCGTGGCAGTTTCACCGGATTGCGAACTGTGCGCCTCGTCGATAATGACCGCATAGTGTCGTGTGGGTAAGTGGCTACCGGTCTCGCCACACTCTTCGTTCAACTTTGCCAGCTGCCCGGAAACAAACGGAAACTTCTGTAAGGTGGTGATGATAATCGGCACGGCGGATTCAAGCGCTTCCGCTAATTGCCGGGAATCTTCATCGATTTTTTGCACGACACCTTGCCGATGATCGAATTGATAAATTGTGTTTTGCAATTGCCTATCAAGTACCACCCGGTCGGTGATGACGATAACACTGTCAAAAATGCGTTCGTCCGTTGCACTATGCAAACTGGACAATCGATGGGCCAGCCAGGCAATGGTGTTACTCTTTCCGCTACCGGCAGAATGCTCGACTAAATAGTTATGACCAACCCCCTCACGCACTGCCGAATTAACCATTTGCCGCACGGCTTGCAATTGGTGATAGCGAGGAAAGATCATGCTTTCCTTACGGATTTTTTTGCCATCCTCCGACATTTTTTCCTCAATATTTAGATGAAGAAAACGTGCCAGCAGATCGAGCAAACTGTCACGGGACAGCACCTCTTCCCATAAGTACGCTGTTTTGTAGTTACGGCCTTCCTTGTCTGGCTCGTTGCCCGCGCCGCCCTGGTTGCCTCTGTTGAAAGGCAGAAAGTGCGTGCTGGTTCCGGCCAAGCGAGTTGTCATATGAGCTTCTTCGGTATCCGCCGAAAAATGTACCAGTGTGCGTTTGGTAAACTGAAAGATCAGTTCGCGCGGGTCGCGGTCGTGGCGATATTGATGAATGGCGTTGGCCACCGTTTGGCCGGATAGTGGGTTTTTCAACTCCAGCGTTACCACCGGAATACCGTTGACCGACAACACCACATCCAGCGATTTTTGACTTTTCGGGCTGAAGTACAGTTGCCGGGTCAGGCCCAAGAGGTTAGCTTTATAGCGTGTCTCCAGTTCCGGATTAAGGCTGTGCGCCGGGCGGAAAAAAGCGATACGCAGTGTCTTGCCGAAGCACTTGAAACCATGGCGCAGGGTGGACAAAACCCCATGGGTATCCAGCCATTTGCACAAGGCTTGCAAAACCCGTTCGCCGGTTTCGTCACCGTGAAGCGCTTCCAGCTTCTCCCAGGTCTTGGCTTGAGTTTCGCGGATAAAATCCAGCGCCGCTTCAGGGAAAATGGCCCGCTCGCGGTCGAAGTAGCCGGATAGAAGCGGTTGATAGCCATCGGCCAATAGTGCTGACTCAATGGCGGTTTCGAAGGCTGCTTCGGAGGTAGACTTCATGGAGCTTGCCTTACGATTCGTTTTTCCAACCAGAACACCATTACCTGCGCAAACTCAGGGAGATCACCTGCTTGGGAACCATCCCATTTCCTGAGCTCTTGCGCGGCATTAAGGTTCCCCCTTCCCAGTCGTTGCTTGAACGCGTCGAGCACTGCCTTGCGATTACTCACGAGGCGTGGCGAGTTGAGGTTGAGCACATCGTTCAAGGCCGAGTTGATCGCAGCACCCCCAGAAGCAATACTTCCATCACCCAAGAACTTGATTTGTCGTTCAATGGGGTGGGCTGGGTCACTGACGCTGAAACAAAGGACGGAATCGCCTTTCCGAGTATCGCAATGCTGATCTTTCTTAGGGCGACCTATACCGCCAAGGCACGCGCCCAGCAAGTTGCTATAATCCAATTGGCGATGGGGAAAGCCAGTCTGACTCTGCCAGTGCTCAATTTTCATTTTATCCTCATTCGGATGGATTCTGGACTGACAATAACAACACAACCCACGTTGTTCCATCACCAATGCCTGTCGCAGGGCATCCTTACCTGTGTTCGGTATCTTCTTGCCAGTATTGGCGTCTATCTCATTGGTGTAGTTATCGTAATCCGAATGTGGTTGCTGCCGATGTTTTGTCAAACAGGATGGTTCGTTGCCCTTACAGATTGTCCGCATCTACTCGGTCCCCTCCAGAAAGCGGATCAGCGAATTAGCACGGGTGAGTTCGGGTTCCTCTTCACCTAGCTTGCTTTCGAGATCCGCAATCGCTGCTCGAGCATCGTCGAAACGCTCTTGGTCGATTAGATCGAAGAGAGCTTTCAATTGACCGTCCACCTGCCGGTTGCGCACCGGAGCCCCCATGAACTCCTGCAGGATGCGATTCGAATCGATACCGTAAGCTTCTGTTGGAATGGTGACACTAACCTTGCCATCAACGTATTCTAAAAAACGCACACACTTCGCCTCAACTTCACCAATAACCTGAGGCGAATGAGTAGTAACAACAAACTGGCAGCCCTTGAAAATATCCCGCAAACGTGGAAGTACATCGCGCTGCCATTTGGGGTGAAGGTGCAACTCGACCTCGTCGATCAACACCAGCGCCACGCCTTCGGCAATGGGGTTATCACTGTCCGGGTTGGCAATGGCAAGGCGGCGAGTAAGGTCAAATACCAGAGCAATCAAGCCACGCTCTCCGTCGGATAATTGTTCAAAAAACAGCTGCTTTCCTGTTTTCCCGTTGTTCACCTGCTCATCTATTGTCGCGTCTTTCATGACCGAGTAGCGAAGAGGGGGGCCCTCATGGAGCCAAAATTCTTTGATCTGGGGCATGAGGCCAGTAATCGCCTCTTGAAGAAAATTCAGGATTCGTGAAACATCTTGACTGTCTTGTCTAATTACGCGAGGCGAATTCATGGCACGGTGCCATTTAGCGAACTCGTTGAGTGATATTTCCAGCTGTGTCAGGGATTTTGCGAATGCAGCCGCCTGCTTGAAAGGTAGTTCACTCTTAAGTGTTGGGGGCAACCTCGACAGCAAACGGTTTGTCGAGTAATAAATGACAAGCGGTTGAGTTGGGCTGTTCTTCCAGTGCCGCTTCAGCTGCGCTTCTGATTCATGCTTATCGGTAAATAGCCAGTTTAAACGACTCTCGAAATTTCCCTCCAGTCGTTTGTCGATCCAGGTAATTTCATTATCCAGGTTTTTGTAAGCGGGCGACCCTTTTTCAAGAAGAGGCAATTCCTTTTTCATTAGGGATTGTTGGTGTTCAAGAGAAAGCTTTTCGTTGTGATTAAGGCTTTCCTTGGAAAGAAAAGTGATTAACTTTGCTGCCGACAAGTCGGTACTTTCCATCTGGATGATGCAGGAGGATTTGCCTTGCTGGATGTCTGTGTTAAGAATTGGCAACGGTTTCTCACGCGAAACAGTAAACTCCGGCAAGGTGTGGGAGTACGCCGTTGCGATGGCTTGAAGGATTGTTGATTTACCAACCCCATTGACACCTGCAATCACAGTCATCCGGTCGTCAAAATCTATATCCAGCCGATCAAAGCCCCGAAAATTTGTCAGCCCTAAACTTTTCAGTTTCATCCTGCCATCTCCTCCATGGGAATCTGGCCAGTGACAGCGGCAGTAATAAGCGCAGAACGGCGCTCGAAGAGCAGTGCTAACAACGACCCTTCCTTGAAGTTGATGGCTGACCGGCTTCCGGCAAGATCAAGAGCTGAATCAATGCGCGCAATTTCTCGATCCAAATAGTTGGCGATCAGTTTCTGATTTATGTCTGATGGAATAGGCAAGCGCTGCTCATAAACGGTTTCCCTGTTCAGCCCTGGAACTGCTGCTTCTTGGGAACCTTCGTCTAACCTGAGAATTTGAAGAGCCCAATATAGCCACCGCAAATTTTCTGAGGTAAGTCTGCTATCAATGAAGAATGTGGTATCTGATGCAAAGCATCCATTCGGTGCCCAATTGACCTTGCCATAGGAACCTTTTCTGCCCAGAACTATTGCCGGTACTTCAGTATTTCGTGTTGCTGTAGTGGTGTATTGTCCATTAGAGCCAAACACTGGAATATCACCATCACTGCCTTCATCTTTTGGAAGAGAGTCACCGTAGCCGAGTCGGCAAATGTATTTAACACGTGTCATTTGGTACTTCACAGTGAAGCCCTCCGCAAGAATTCATTAATTTGCCTTTCGACCATGATTAAGTCGGCATCGATTTCTTGGAGAGAGCGTTGAATCTTATCTTTCGGGAATTCTCCATTGAAGTTGATTTCATAACCCACCGTACCGATACCGCCATCCTGTTCGTCCAGGGCTTCGCGATCGATCCAAGCATCACGAACATAGGGCAAGACTTCGCCTTCGACGTAGCTGATAACAGCTTCTTTGAGCGGAATGTTTTCAAAATCCTTCAGAGCCAGATCGGCTTCGTACTCGTAAAACTTACCTTTGCCAGCCTCATACTGGCCCAGCAAGCTATGCAGCACATTGGATTGCAATTCCTGCAAAGTCTGGCCGGGAAACAAGGCCACCGTATCCGGTGCATCGGCTTTGTGCAGTTTGGCAACGACCGGCTTGGCCTCGGGGTCGACCTCAGTGAATGCGTCACGAAACAACTTTTTCTGAGCTGTGCCTTTGGCGCCTTTGGCCCAGCCTTCTATGTCGTTCGGCAAGGCTTTGATAATGTCCTGCGCTTGCTCCCAAACGCTGTTCCAATCGTCATAAGCCTCCTGGCCAAGTTTGTCTTCCACGGCGACCAGCGCATTGTAAAGTTCCGGGCAGGCATCGAGATAGCGTTCCTTGGCTTCTTGAGTCAGTTGAAAACGCAAACGTAACGGGCGCTGGATAATCACTCGCCGGTAGCCAAAATCGGCATTGTCGAACACCTTACTGGTATTAGATTGGGTCATCGCGCCGTGCTCGCGGGTGATTTCATGAATGGCAGCTTCGTCCAGATAGCGGCGTTTGTTGCCCAGGCTGCGTTTCATCGGCGTCCAGCGCTCGCGGGCGTCGATCAGTTGTATCTTGCCTTTGCGATGTTGTTCCTTGCGGTTACTAAGTACCCAGACGAAGGTGCCGATGCCGGTGTTGTAGAACATCTGTTCAGGCAGAGCGACGATGGCTTCCAGCCAGTCGTTTTCGATGATCCAGCGGCGTATTTCGCTTTCGCCGCTGCCGGCGCCACCGGTGAAGAGGGGAGAGCCGTTAAAAACGATGGAGGCGCGGGAACCCGGTAAATCTTTATTCCCCGGTTCGTAATCAGCGAATTTATCGATCATGTGTATCAAAAACAGCAGCGCACCGTCGTTGATACGCGGCAGCTTACCTTTGTAACCGCAGAAATCCGGCCAGCGATCGATCTCTTTTTTCTCGCCTTTCCAGTCCACGCCAAAAGGTGGGTTGGCCAGCAAATAGTCGAACCACATATCCGGGAATTGATCGTTGGTCAGGGTATTGCCGTATTCGATGCGGCTATCGCGATGACCCTTGATCAACAGGTCGGATGCGGCGACGGCATAAGAGCGCGGATTATAGTCTTGCCCATAGACCTTAACCGTGGCCTGTTCGTTATGGGCACGAATCCAATTTTGCGCTTCAGCCAGCATGCCACCGGTGCCGCAAGCAGGGTCACAAATCGTGGCGATAACGCCTTCCTGTGTGAGCACTTGTGTGTCTGGTTCAAGCAACAGGTTGACCATCAACCGGATCACCTCACGCGGAGTGAAATGATCACCGGCTGTTTCGTTAGCCGCCTCGTTGAACCGCCTGATCAAATCCTCGAACACCAACCCCATGGTGATGTTGTCTACGTGCTTAGGATGCAAGTCCATCTCAGCAAACTGAGCAACCACTTGGTATAGGCGGTTGGCCTCTTCCAGCTTTTCAATCTCTTTCTCGAACTCAAAACGCTCGAAGATCTTGCGGATGTTTTCAGAAAAGCCGTTGATATAGTCGGTGAGATGTCGGCCAATGTTATCCGGATCACCCTTCAGTTTGTAGAAATCGAGTTGGCTGTGATTATGAAACCCTAGTGGTTTACCGTCCTCATCCTTAGCCAGCTCGTTGAGCACCCGATCGACCAATTGCCGATCTTTGTCTTTCAAGGAATCAAATCTTTGCAAAACCGCTTCTTTGGTCGGCGCAAGGACAGCATCAAAGCGACGCAAAACAGTCAGCGGCAGCATGACGCGCTCGTACTGTGGTGGGCGATAAGGCCCTCGTAGCAAATCAGCAACCGACCATATAAAATTGGCGAGTTGCTGGAAATTGGTTGTTGAGCTCATTTGTATGTCCTGAATGGCATGCTTAGGTTGTGATGCCTACGCGACCTTGCTGTCTTTTATAATTTAATAGTGCTAACACCTTCGAATTGTATTTGTCCCTTGCTAACAAAAGCACGTTTTAACTTGTTTTGGCGAATTTCGCCCCCGATGCGTTTGCGAACAGCGGCGAAGACAAATATTCCAAATAGTGTGCGTTGGCATTCATTCTTCATTTTGATAACTAGTTAGAGATAACTGTATTTCTCTATATAGTGATGTAAATTTTTAAAAATCACTACATATAGTGTTAAGGCATTGCTATTTCCAAATTTTATCGATATTATGAGCGGTTCATCTCATTGTTATATTTGACAATTGGCCAAGTTTAATTAAGAATGCCCGCCAACACGGCCCCTTCCGGTTTAGCTGCTTCGGCGGCTACTCCGCCTAGGGGTTTTTTATTGCCTGCCGTTTTGTATTCCATATCACCAGTCCCACTGTTCCCAACCGTCTATAACACCCATACCAGCTAGGTTCAGACCCAAATGTTGTAAATCGGGAAACTCTAAAAGCAACAACTTCAGCCGCTTTCCCCATTCAGAGCATGGATTGATGATACTCAGCAGGTGCTTGGCGATGCAGAGCAATAAAAAAGGACGGGCGAGACTATGAGGGGCATTGCCATGGAATGGATCAATCCATGTCACTTCACCTAAATGAGATAATTTGGGCTGATCAACAATATTGTGATTCCAAAGTCGACTGTGATGGGCACATACATTGCGCAGATAATTCAAGCTACGCAACCAAGACGCAAAAACACGGCCGTTACTCACCCCATATTTTTTAGCGATTGCATCTTGGTCGACTTCCATCATTCCAGCAAATAAAGTAGACATAGTCCCGAAATCCCAGATTTCGCAGACTACCCAGATAGGCAAAGGAAAGCCATATTTGGATTTATTGTGCTTGATAAACTCCTCTTTTGACCGGGAAATCAACGCCGCTTGTTTGCTCAGCCATTCGTGATGTTCTGTTAAGCCCGTTTTTTCATCGAGTTTCTTCGCAAAACCGTCAAATAATAACTCGGGTTTCAGATAGGCGAATGAATCTTTTTTACCGAGCGAATGCGAAATATCAACCCGTAAGCCAATCTCGATACGCTCCAACGCATCCATAGTCAGCAAACGCAGCTTCTTATCAAACACATATAAATTGACGGCATTTTGAAAACTGGCTCCCTCCTTAAACGTATCCAACACGAACCGATCAGTATCACCACGTTTAAATTTCTTTCTGCCAATGGGTGCGATTAGCGGACAGCATGTTCCACTGCGTTCACGAAAGGGAAACCAGTAACCACTTAAGCGGTAGTAGCCAATCCGCTCGAGATATTCTAAAGCTTTAGTTCTATGAGTAACGACCAATCTTCTTTGAATCAACTGATTCAACTGGTCTTCGTAACTTTTCCAAGGTTTTTCATAGGCCATTCATATAACCACTAGATCAAAATCATATTGTTGAATCACGCTTGCACTAACTAAAGAGAAGCAGGTATTCAAACGCCATTATTTCCTAAGCCTTAGAGACAAAGCCAGAAAATCCGCATAATCCATTGAGTAGCCTTCACGAGCTATCACTTGGCTTTGTAATTTGCTGTGCTATCCCCATGGAAAAAGAACACATTTAGCAGCACTGGATTTTTCAATATCTGTGTCAGGCTTCCAAGTTGTTGGGTGACAGAATTAGTGAAAAATGGTCCATTGATTTTAAAGCGATTTTTCATTATTTATGTCAGCCATCATACCCACTTTTGACACAATTAATGAAAAAATCCGGATTTTGTGCCACTAATAGTGAAAAATTTCGGGGCGGTGGAAATCGAAACATACCCTGATATTAAACGGCAAGGTTCGAGCAATGAAAGTTTGGAGGGCATGGGTGCTTAAGCATATTGCTAGGTATCGCGCGGCCAACTTGATAGTACTTCCCATACTTCGGAAGGCTCTATCCAATCAAAGCTATCTAGATGTTTTGTTGTTACATAAGAAGTTGATGCATGTTTTGAGCTAGTGAGTCCCGGCACAAGATCACAGACCCCTATAAATGTGTAGCTGCCAGTACACAATCAGATATGAGAATGCGGGTGCCTCTATCAAAATCAGACCCCGCACCTATCCGTTTTATTAAGCCGCAATCCGATCAGCATGTTTAGAACTAACGCAGCCATAGATATAAATCAAAGGCCGATCTTCGGTTCCATTAATACGTTCAATTACGCCAGTAACTATATTGCTATCTAACCAACGAATGAAGGCAGGACTCTGAACTTTATTTACATAGCCAATTTTTCTACCCATAACCTCGATTTTCACCGCTTGATGATCATGTTCATTTTCCGGCTCAACAACAAAAGCAACAGGCATTCCAACTGTAATATCGTTTAAAGAAATGGTTTTCTGATAACGAAAGCCAGCTACTTCAATGTAAAACTCATACGGTGCACTAATGCCATCAAATGGATTTATTAGTGAGAAGCCATCGTTAGGCAATTTTGCTCCTGTGTGGCCTAGCAACGCGAAGTCAGATATAACAGCATCGGGTACCAGTCGCCATTGCTCAAGATATTTATTAAAATCGCCACGTCTTCTGGGAGGTATACGACGCAAAAATGTCTCTAAAACATTCTCGCTGTATTCCTGATTTAGCTTGCGAAATGCCGGATAGCACATAAATCCTTCGACACAAGCATTGTTAAAGTCATCGGTATTGGGTAAATAGCGAAACACACAATTACCATCGATCAGGCATATCTCACCAACAACAAATCTTTTCCGAGATTTGCCTTCTGGTGATTGCCAAACCAATAACAAGCGGCTTGGTTGGTGAACATGGCGTATCAGGTTCATTACAGTTGGTTTACTTCTGCTTCAATGGTTCTATATCTGGATATAACTAAATGGCAAATAAAATCAGCACGTTTTTGGGTTAATGGAACCGGCACGGAATATTGCCTGCAATTTTCCATGATAGAACGTAATCGATCGGGATCAAATAAAGCCAGTTTTTCTCTGATACGACCGTTCAACATTGGAAATTTTACTGCTAAGTCCAGTAGGAGGTCCACATGCCGGCATTGCAGTTCGTCTTTTGACTGCCAGCGAAGGTGGTGTCTGCCTCTTCTGATGTAGGCCGCCATTTTATCTGGTTGGTAGAAATCGTCCATTTTCGACTCCAATATTTCATAACCAAGACTCGTGCCATTATCAAAAACAGGCGACATTCTGACGTGCCTAGCTTGTACTTGGTTCCATAACAATTCCCAATTGTCCTGATGGCGATCCGTGTTACCGATTATGGCGTCAAACAAGAGCATATCGCACCAGAAAATTAGCCAATTGGGTTCGAATGAGAAATTTCTATCTACAACCGCAAAATAACGAGCTATGGTTACAAAGTTATGCTCCTTACCCTTTTTACGGTCATAACCTGGGATCATGTCCACCATAATGTCGCCGCCAGGAACCCGCCTCTCTTCTGGCTGATCGGGGTAATTCAAAAACCATTCGATCAAGGCGCCGCAAACATTATTGTCACTATTATATGCTACAAAAGCGGGTGGCACCGGCACATCCAACATGCAACCAATTCGATAGGCGACGATTTCCGCCCAGAATTGATCAGGATGGCACCGCTTTCCCTTCTGAAAAGCATGCTTGAATAAATACCGATGACCAGGGATCAGAAAATCATATCTGGATTGATTTGGGCTTATCAGAAGTGATTTGTCGCGTGCACCCTCTGGATAAATTTCAAATTCATCATCACCTCTCCAATTTGCGATATTTATTGCTTGATCGACAGGCTGGTCGATCCATTGGCCTTCACGTCCCATATTGGCTTAATTTTTCAATCCTAAAGATAAATGCCACTATTGGAAAACGGCTTCGAATTTTTTCCACAAATGAGTGAGGCTTAGCATCTAATAGAAATATAAATTATATATTATTCAATTAGATAGAAATCATTTCCGGTAAGGACTATAATCCATTTTAGCAAAAAACTAGCAAAAGTCTGACGCTGTCTTCCAATTCGTCAGGTTTTCTAAGCTAAAATCGGAGGATTAAGATAAGACTAGCCCCCCATTCGGCTTACAGCCAGCTAACGAGGCGTTTTACATGGCGTCGAAGATGCCAATCTGGTTACAGGCTTCGAGAAACGGCTTCTTGAGGAAATTGCAATTCGCGACGGGAGACTTTTGTGCTTGCTCTTCGAGGCTGACGAGGTAGGCTGTAGGCGCGACACTGTGATCTCTATCCAAGATGCGAACCTGCTCCAACCAGTCTAGTGCATCGCTACTGCAGAACTTGGCTTTGTAGCGCTCTTCAATGCCGTACACGTCCTTCCAAGTGTCGATTTTTTCGTCGAGGGAGGCAGGGCCAAAATGCAGGTTGACGTCCGCCGGCGTCAATTTTTCGATATCCGAATTTTGCAAAGTCACTTGCAGTTCGATGGCATAGGGCGTTGCCGTGTAGGGATAAAAGACTGCGCGGCGCTGAGCCGCCCGCGCCGGGTCTTTTGGCGGATAGGCTGGGTCCTTACTGGTCTTGTAGCTGCTGTTGCAGTGGTGGCAAGCCGGGACAAGATTTCGGAAATTGATCGAGTTAAACGGGTATAACGCCTTGGGCAAGTAATGATCGTAAGCCTCACGCTTGCTGTGATACTCACTGAACAGGTCACTGATTCCACAGAACGGGCACTTGCCTGCTTTGTTGGTCTGCACGAAGGTCTTGTAGTGATCGTCGATGTTGCCTATTTTTTCTTGAAGTGCGACTAGGTCGAGTAGCGATGAATACAGCCCTTTGAAGAACGACGCGAGCTGCTCGCTCAAGGCTTGGTGGGCTGCCGGAATATCGACGTAGCGCAGGAGCGGTGAAGCTGGATCGTTCGCACAAACCTTCTCAATGTCGTTGTTGCCCAGGTACCACTGCTTGAATTGATCAATTTCCTGTGCCGAGAGTGGCGCAAAAAGTTCGTAGATTGCTTTCACGTCTTTATAAAACGTCTTTCCGCGCTCTGCCGCTCGCGCAGAAAACCCGAACTCTGACATAACTGCTTTGAGGTCGGGATTGCCATCGAAAAGATCAGGGTGGAAGACTAGGCCGATTGGTGCTCTGCACCACACCTCAAAAAAGATAAAGTCGATGAACTCTTGCATCCTCTCCATCTTGTGCGGAACGTAGGTGTAGGCAAACAGCATCAGCCTTTGCCCTCCGATTGCGGACCCTCAACCTTGTCAAGAATGGCCTTGATCAACAGGATTTTTTCCACCGAGTCACCAAGTTCGTGGTTGATTTCTTCAATCAATACGGATGCCTCTTCGTTGCCGGCATCGAAGCGGGTACGTAGCCGGTCTAGAATTTCCTGCGCATACCCACCGATGGTCTCACGCTTGCCGAAGGTGCTCATGGTGATCTTGTTGATCGAAGCCCCCAGCGTGTTGTATTCCGGGCGGCTGATGCTGACTTCACCGGTACTTTTGTCCTTCTTAAACACCAGCACCTTGTCCGGTTTGCTGTCCGAAATCAAAAACGGCGTGTGGGTGGTGATCAGCATTTCCTGCCCCACATTCCCCGTACCGGGGAGGCACTGGCGCAGGCGGGTGATGAAGTTGGCGCGCCAGTCTGGGTTGAAGTGAGTCTCTGGCTCGTCCAGCAGGAACAGACTATTGGTCTCTCGAAACAACAGGCACAAGCCCAGGCTGTGCAGCAACTGGTGCTCGCCGTCCGACAATTCTTTGAGCATCATCGGCTGTGTCACACCCTGTTTGCTGAAACGCACGAACTTGAAGCGCATGATGCGCTGGTCAGACGCCAGCGTCGGCACCGTTTCACTGGCGTAGTGGCTGGTGGAACGGTACAGGTCGGACTTGAGCGCATCACTCACGGAATACAGATTGAGTGTCAGCAACACCTGAAAAGCCTGGAACAGCATCAGTGGGTCATCTTCAAAATTGGCCCGGAATGCCTTTTTTGTTTCTTCATTGACCCAAAAGTCAAGAATCAGCGTGTCGTTCGCGTCGTCCACATAACTCAGCGTGGCGCAGCGCCTCAGGCGGGTGACCAAGGGATCGAAATTCTTTGCGGAGTTTGAACTAGCTTCCAGCAGCTGCATCAGATTGATGGTGTAGCGACCGGATTCACTATCCTTTCTCAGTGCTGGATTTGAGGTAGTGTAGTCGTCCTGAACATATCCTTTCTCGACATAGTCGCCCGCCATAAAACCTTCGGCGACGTCGACTGAAACCTCAATGCTGCGCTTGATGATGATGCGAAACTCCTGCAGCGCCTCAATGCCGATATCCTCGCGAAAGGGTTGCAGTGTGGCGGCGTCCTGAAATAGCAGATTACACAACAGGATGGCTTGGCTAAAACCATTGTCGAGATAGGCCAGCCGAGTTTCCGGGTGCCCCGGATAAGGCAACTGCCGGGTCAGAGCATTCCAGTACTCGTCGAACTGCACGAAGCGCAGCTTGAAGAATGGCAAGCTCAGGATTTCGTTCTCGCCTGACGAGTATCCCAACACGTATTGGGGTAACAAAATATCCGCAAAGCCAGCCCTGAAGACCTCGTATATATCGGTATCGAAATCACCTTGATTCTCCCAATTCAATCGAACGGATTCTCCAGGATTCTTCCATACGCCAACTTTAGCCCACACCTGTCCATCTGGTCTGATGTATTCGGGCGGCACTTGGATCAGGTAGTCCAGCTCGAAACCTTTGGGAGAATAATCGAGCTCATCGCTTTGCAACACCTCTGGCAGAAAACTGCGCCGCACGCGCAATATTTCCAACTGAAAGAAAATCGCCGCCAGGGCCTCAAGCAGATTGGATTTGCCACTGCCATTGGGTCCGGCGCAGACGAAGGGGGCGAAGCCTTCGGGCTTGGTCAGTTCTTCCTGTAACGACCATTCGGTGCGGAAGTGATGCTCAAAACCACAGGTAAGGCTGCGAAATCCTGCCGGGTCGGTAATCTTGAGGCGCAGCAGTTTCATCGCTTACCAACTTCCCCATTGATCAGATCGCTTGCGCAATTTAATTAGGTTCTCGTCATCGTCAAGTACTTGCATCAATTTGCCGGAGGCCAGTGCCTCAAATGCCCATGTCTTGATGTGCTCGTAGTCGTCAGAACCCAACTCAAAGTCAGTGTCCGGATGCAATTCAGAGAGCCGGGTTTGCGCGGCAGCCATGAAGCGCTCCAAGGAAAAGGGGGCGTCGCCGAGCTGCCCGCGATAAGCCTCCAGCCAGTGGCCGAGCAGTGCTGGGCGTTGCTCTGGATTCTCCAGTGCGATCAACATTAATTCATTATCGGGCAGATTGATGGCGATTTCTTCGGTCTGTGGTGGTGATAGCTCGATAGCCATAGGTTGTTCTCCTTCGGGCGGCATGGTCGGTAGCGGTACGCGCGACAAATCCAGCTCACCCTTGAATGCCTGCTGGCTCACTACGCCGTAAAGTGACTCCAGATCGGTGAGGCTTTGCTGGTACTGAGACTTGAGCCACTCCACCTTTTCGAAAAGGTCCGTGAAATCCTGCTGTAACTCAAGTGGCGGGTAAATAAACGGGATTTCCTTCATTACCGACATTGGCGGCAGGTTCGGTATAGCCCCACCACGATTTGAGGGGAAGTATTTTCCTTTGAACTGCGGACTCCCAAAGACATGAACAAAGAACCTATGCCGAATCTTTCGAGGATCCAACGAAACCTTAAGTAGCGCCTGATTGATGATCCCAGGCTTCGCATCTGCAGGGACTATAGATAGCTTTCCCAAATAGACGCCCGAACAGCTAATCAATACATCTCCAGGCACGACTTTGAAGTCGATTAACTCTTGATATTTTTCCTCTGTTACAAAGTACCTTGCGAATGAATAATCATTGTTTAGGGCGTGGTTTTGTTCATAAACCAAATAGCCCGTCTCAACAAAGATTTCCTTCTTTAGAGCTCCCCCGAATGGCCCCCGCTTTAAGGAATTCTTTCCTGGAAGAACAAGTTGAGGGAGCGTTTTGGTGACCCACCCCTTCTCATTCCTCACCGGGTCGCCAAACATCTCCAGAAACACGCTCTTGAGCAGGTCGTCGAGTTGTTGCAGGTGCTGTTTGCGCCGGGCGATCAGCCCTTCCACTTTGCCGAGAAGATGGGCAATGCGGATTTGGTCGTCGAGGGGCGGTAGGGGTATTGTTACTTTTTCTAAATTTGCTCTGGTTATTTGCGGCTGCGCTGCGCCCGTCGTTACATCACTCAAGCCACGATATCGAAGGTACTGTGCTAGATAATTTAGCTCGCACTCGTTTTCGTCGAGGTCATCAAGCGCCATCGCATTTGAAGTGATATAGGAATTTTCACGAGTGATGTGAATATTTCCGCACGTTGCGCCTCGGCATGTAATAGCGATGGTGGGATTCGCATGATTGTATTCGTCAAAAAAACCAATAATTCCGTTTGCCCCATACACAGGGAACCCTGAATCTTTCAGCTTTGAGATTGGAAGGTTCTTCCATTGCTTTGGGTTTGTAATTTCGTTTAGGGATTTAACTTTCATCCCACCATCCCCTTCAATTCCAACAACTCGCGCACGATTCCGCTTTGCACCTTGGCAAGTCCCGTCTCGTCCACATCGCCTACCTCGGCCTGAATCAACCGATCCAGAATCACGCCCGGCGCGTCGTAGTGTACTTCCTCGAACACATCGGTTTTGTAGCGTGACAGCGAAAGGTCATAGTTGTTCTTTTCGTCTGCGATCTCGGTACGCGGCACCATGAAGTATTTCGCCGTGCGGTCAGTGTCGGTGGCCGAGTTGCGGACGTGGTATTTGGTAATGATGTCTTGCAGGTCGCCATTGCCTTCCTGCTTGCTACGTTTGTCGTCCAGCGAATAGCCGTCGGCGGCCATTTCGTAAAACCAGATGTGTTTGGTGGCAGGCTGGGTGACTTTGTCTTTCGGCCCCCAGACCTTGGTAAACAACAGAATGGCAGTGCTGACCCCGGCATAGGGTTTGAACACGCCGCTGGGCAGGGTGATGACGGCCTTGAGGTCGCAACGCTCCACCAGCAACTGGCGTAGGGTTTTGAAGGCGCCGCCAGAACCAAACAGCACCCCCTGCGGCACAATCACACCAGCGGTACCGCCTATTTTTAGCAGGCGGTAGATATTCTCAACAAACAGCAGCTCGGTTTTGGTAGTGGCCAGTTGCAGGTTTTCGTTGATGTCGCCCTTGTCGATGCTGCCGGTAAACGGCGGATTGGCCATCACGATGTCGTATTCGGACTCTTCGACAAAGCTCTTGCTGAGCGTGTCCTTGTAATCGATATGCGGTTCGTCGATGCCGTGCATCATCAGGTTCATCAACCCCAGGCGCACCATGGTGCCGTCGATGTCGTAACCCCAAAGCGAACCGGACAGAATGGCTTGGGCATTTTCGGTGAGCGCGGCGGCGACCGAGGTGCGTACAAAGCCATCTTCATCTGGAGCTAGGTCTTTGGTGCCTGCTTTGATGGCGAGCTGAGTGACGATGTACTGATACGCACCGAGCAAGAAACCACCTGAGCCGCATGCCGGATCGGCTATCTTATGGCCCAGTTGCGGTTGTACAAGATCGGCCATCAGTTTGATGATGTGGCGAGGGGTGCGGAACTGGCCGTTTTTTCCGGCGGTAGCGATTTCCGACAGCAGCATTTCATAGACATCACCCTGGATGTCCTGAAAAGCCTGACCTTTTTCCTGCGAATCCTTCTCCATCACTGCGAAGATTTCGTCGATGGTCTTCACCGCTTCCACCAGCAACGCTGGCTTGGGAATGATGAACACCGCGTTTTTCATGTGGTGGGTGAAGTTGGACTCGGCGCCGTTAAGGTCTTTGAGAAATGGGAACACCTTCCCTTGCACGTGCTGCAGCATCTCTTCGGCCTGCATGTGTTTGAATTCAGTCCAGCGCAGAGTGTTTTTATCGATGGCGTAGCGCTGCTCATCTTCGAGCTTTTTCAACCATTCAGCATCCGTATCTTTTTCTTCTCGCCGCGCCCGGTATTCGGTCGGAATCCATGTACCCTTAAATTTGGATGTGTAGGGCTCTCCCGTCCATTCGGCGTCAGCCTGTTTTTTATGGTCCAGTTCGTCGAGCCGCTTCATGAATAGCAAATAAGTGATTTGCTCGATGGCGGTAAGCGGGTTGCTGATGCCGCCGCTCCAGAATTTGTTCCAGAGCTGGTCGATCTTGCTTTTGAGTTCGGGGTTGTTTTGGAGCATGGTTTACCTTTGTATTACGCAGCCAACCGTTCGGTTAACTGCAAGATTTCGTTGATTTCGGCAGGACTGAATACACCACGGATACCTTGCGGGTGAATGACCGTGAAGGGCGTATTGATCAGATCTTTTTTATCCACTTTTTCGCGTTCGATGATGAACTTCTCTAATAGGTTGAGGAATTCCAATTGACGGTTGGTGAGTGTGGTATGGGCACGAATGAACTGGGCAAATGCGGCACTGACTTCATCGGGAAAGCTCTTAAGTACTTCAATACCGAGAATGTGGCGGATGAATTGGATGAAGCGGGCCTTGTGATTTTTATAGACCTGGCGCAGCAAGTCTTCGGTGATGTGCGGGTGCTCATCGTGCAGCAGTTCGGCCAGTTGATCGGCCTCGTCTAGCGTGACCGCTTCACCGTGCTTGATCTTCAGCAGTATTGGGTTGTGCGCGGTCAATTCGTTAATTAAGGCTTCGACCATCTCGCGGTAGCGGCTGATGCTGACGGCCTCGTGTTGCGGGCCGAACTCGACGATTTCCTTGTTGTGCAGTACATCGGTCAGATCGAGATGCACCGGGCCGGGACCGGTCATTTGTTCGCGGAATTTCATCAGCGGGCCGAGTTTTTCTACCATTTCGTCAAAACGGTCTTCATCGGCCTTGGCCCAGTAATGGTTGGTTTGCGCGGCGCGAATCAGGGTTTCTTCCTGCTTTACGAAGCTGACCGAGAGCGGCAGCTCACTGATTTGCTCGACGATGCCATCCTTGAGGGTGTCGGCTTGTTCCTTGTCTTCATTTAGCAGAGCCAACGAATATTCAAGCAGGTCGCGCTCGAAACGCATGGCTTTGAAGTCGGCTTCGGAAACAGTGCGAAAAAGGGGCTTAATCTCGGCGCGTAGAAATTCAAGCCTCTGATGGTTCAGGCTGATCCAGAAGTTTTCCTCGTCGAGGCGGGCCAACGCGGTGGCGGCCTCTTTGATTACCACGGATTCCTTGGGTAGTGCGGCGACCTGCCGGCGCAGTTTGGCAACTTCTCTCTCGGCAACATCGGCACGGCCGCTGTCAATGGCTTTTTCAATCTTGTCCAGGCGCAGTCCGACCAGGCGCACCGGCAGCGGCAACTGCGGTTTCAGTTCCTTGCCTTTGGGTTGCAGCTTGAAGTATTCAAAGTTATCCCAGCAATCGATAATTAGAAACACATCCTTTTCGGTACACCAAGGTTTGGGCTTGCTGGTTTCGAGCAACCGGGTACCACGTCCGATCATCTGCCAGAATTTGGTATATGAATACACCGGCTTGGCGAAAACAAGGTTGACGATCTCGCGCACGTCGATACCAGTATCGAGCATATCCACGCTGATGGCGACGCGCGGCATGTCATTGTTGGTGAACTGATCCAGCAAGCCACCTTTGCCATACACGCGAGGATCGTCAGACACAAGGACCTTGGCCAGTTCGCCGTGGTATTGCGGATAGAGTTTGTCGAAGATTTCTTCGATGCGGCGGGCGTGGGCTTTGGATGAGCAGAAGAAAATGGTCTTGCCGGGCAGTACACCATTGGTGTCCTTGATGCACTCCTCCATGAACTCCTTGACGATCAGGGTATTGGTGCCTTTGTTGATGACTTGCTTTTCGAGCTGGGTACCTTCGAAGTTAATTTCCTCGACATCCTTGCCTTGCAAAATAAGCTTTTTCTGGTCTTCCAGTGAAATGGTGCGCTTGCTGATGCCCTCCATCTGGAACTTGGTCTGAATCTTCATGACCTGAAAGTTGCAGAGGTAAGGCGGCACCCGGTTAACGGCTTCCTCAAAGGTGTAGGCAAAGGTTGGCAGACCATCTTCACAGTGAAAAAGCTGGAAGGTGTTGTGGTCTATGATGTCGGTCGGTGTCGCCGTCAAGCCCAGGGTGAGGGTTTTGAAGTAATCGAGGATTTCGCCATAGGTGTTGTAAATCGAGCGGTGGCTTTCATCGACCACGATGAAGTCGAAAAAATGCGGTGACAAATGTTGGGTCTCATCCCGTATGACGTTGAGCATCGTGGGATAGGTGGCCACGTAAATGCGGCGATCTTTGGCAATCAGTTTTTCGCCCACGTTGGGCCAGCGTGGTTCGTTGGGTAAGTGCTCTTTGAAGGCCAGTAGTGCCTGTTCGCGCAGCGCGATGCGGTCGACGAGGAACAGCACCTTTTCGGCATGAGCAGCGCGCATCAAGGCATCGGTCATGGCAATACAGGTACGGGTCTTGCCGGTGCCGGTGGCCATGACTAAAAGAAAATCACGCTTCTTTTGCTCGATGCCTTCCAGCACAGCACGGATGGCACGGATTTGATAATCTCGGCCAGCAATAGATGTATTGATAAACTCCTGCGTCAATGGTTTGCGATTGCGACGGATGTAGGCAAAGCGTTCAAGATCATCACGGGTAGGAAAGCCAACCACTTTGCGCGGCGGGGCATTTTCCAGATCCCAAAAGTAGGTTTCGAGGCCATTGGTGTAAAAGCAGAACGGCAACTCGCAGCCCAACTGCTTCTGAATGTTGTAGCAGTATTGCTTGGCTTGCTCACGGCCTATGGCGGCATCACGGCTGGACTTCTTGGCTTCGATGACGGCCAGTGGTTTACGATCTTTGCCCAGCAGGACGTAGTCGCTGAATTGGTGACCCTCGTAAGGCGTACGTGGTTCATCCACGCCCTCTGGCAGACCCGTCAAGATGTCGAATTCTTCGACGACCTGTGTAGGGTCTTTAACATTCCAGCCAGATTGGGCAAGGTGCTGATCGATAAGCTCTGCGCGCGTTTGTGCTTCGGATTTAGACATGCGTTACCGTCTTCCCTGCCGCGTTGTATACCGTAACTTCTGGAGTATCGCCCATTTTGGCTCGTCAACTTGGTTCATGATTTAAATGTGAGCCAAAAAAAATACATTTTATTACAATCACTTATTTCAAAATGCTGGCTATTTAGCGCAGCTGTTTGACTCAAGCTTGGCCGATAGAGCCGATTTTGAGCCAAATTATGGGAGACGATAGCGTGTGCCACTTCGCACCCCCTCTGCCTGCAACTTGCCGTCATTAACCAATTGTTCAATACTACGCCTGATGCGCGAACGAGGTATCTCGGGTCCAATGCGCTGGTGAATGTCGCTTATTTTGGATAACGGATAGTGCCTGACATCCTCCACAATCAGGGCCAGTAATCGATGGGGTTCGATACGCTTGAGCGTGGTGCCACCAACAAAATCCAGACTTCTCAATAGCGCGGGATCAATGTAATAGCGAGTGGCCTGGGTGCGGCCAATACTGCGAACAATTTCCCAATCAAGCAGCCTGGATAACCAGGGTTGAAGTGCATCGACTGATGAAAGTTCTAATGCAGCAATCAATTCTCGAGCGGAAAGGGCTTCACGTTGAGCCAATAAGCCCAAGGTAATGCGTTCGCGTTGAGTGAGTTGGTATGTCTGGTCTGCTTTCGCTATAAAGTCGATGACATCGGGTTTTAGGATGCGCCTGCGCACTGTAACCTGAACACGGTCGTGCGTTTCGATTAACTCTGGTGCCGGTCTGCCTTGCGACAACAAGATTTCATAGATCTTATCGAAGCCGCTGCCTTCTCGTTCCATTAGCTTTAGGTCGTGGAATAACCTGGCCAGGTTTTCGTTACGGCGCACCGTGGTGTGAAGCACGTTTTTGGGTGTAACGCCCAAAGGCAGCAGTCCTGGGTTAACGATTTCGAGCCGATCCGGAAACAGGTTGAGGAAAATATCGCCTCGTTGGGTATAGGGTCGGTGAACCAGTGCATTGACCAGAAGCTCACGAATTACAATCTCGTCAAAGGCCGGAATGTATTGGCGAAAAAGGCCATCGGGCAATTCATAGCGTTCACGAAAATCAGGTATCTCTTGCCAGACGGATTCTATTAACTCCATCGGGTTAGCAGTCTGATCATCCCATACCAGCTTGTTTACTTTCTGGTCTTGTTCGTCGTACTTGATGAACTGAATAACGGGCGCCGTGGCTAGCTGGACTCGGTGCCGTTGTTGACCAACGCAAAGAATACCCAGGTTTGTCAGAAATTGTCCCTGTGCTAGCTGATAGTGATCAAGTAACTCTGCTGACGATTTTTCTTTTACCGACGATTTCACTCGATCCGAAGCTCGAAGGTCGTTAATCAGTTTTTCAAGCTTGTCGCTGTCAACATTATCACGACCAACATTTAGGCTGGTTTGGGTTTCCCAAGGTAATGCTGATCGTTCACCTGCAAGCCGCATGACATCATCGCCAGTTATAGGCTTGCTCTGATCGGCAATACGGAGGAAATAACGTCCATCCGTGGTAGATGCTACAGCTATGGATCGAGGAATGGTCAATTCTATATATCGTCCACCGTTTGGATCGGTAACAATGACTGGCAGCGAGGTGACGTTGACAGTACGCTCGGCTAGCTTGCGTCGAATGGTGTCCGGGAGGTCGTCAGGAATAATCTGGTTGGCGTCTGGGGACGCCTGATTATCTTCGATACCTATCAACAACCGACCGCCGGTAGCGTTTGCAAAGGCAATACAATCCTTAGCCAACTCATTCCAGTCAGCTGTCTTTCCGGTCACTGACCGAAGGGATTTTTTGTCGAGCAGCTGTCCTTCCTGACTCAATCGATTTTGCTCCAATATGCCTTATTCAAGATGAATTACTACCAGTCGTAATTCAACAGGCGATTGTATCAGCCCCTTATCCAGGCAGTCGATTTTAGCCATACTGAAACAGCCTAAATTCCTTACTATAAACCCATTAATGAATGGCATTAATCTGCTCGCAGCACTGCTAGAGCTGCTCTATTATTCGAACTCCAAATCACGAACAATCATATTTCTAAGCGTTGGTTTCCAAGGGTCTGCAATTTATTTACCATTAACGCGTCATGCCGGCTTGATCCTACTTGATTTCACCTCCCAATATTGAGACTTATCTTCTTCGATTAAGTATTCTGACATCCCGATTCGAAAAAATGGTTTCCAGCGTTGCCGACTCTACTTTGATCTCAGTTCTACGATTTACGATTTCCAGGTTGACTTCAATACGAAGATCACAGAAATAGCGATGCAAAGTTTCAAGTGAAATTTCAAGACGTTCGCTCGAAGTTTTAGCGGCCATAATATGCACGATAAGCGCTAAAGGAGCCGATGCATAGGACGACGAGTCACCACCATGCCCTCCAGTTCCGACTGTTTCTTCCAGATCGCGAGCAATCATATCCAACCAATGATCCGGCAAATTTGCGGGTAATGCAGCCTCGGGCAGCTGATCCAGGACTTCTTGCTTTAGCCTTTGAAGATCCGATTTTGGCAAGCATTCATATTGCATATTCATATTCCTCACCCAATAGAAAAGAGATTGATGGATACCCATCTCACTTAGACGCCAACGCTAATATCCTGTGCATCACTTCTTCATTAACCCTTACCCGCCAATGACAGGGAGCCGGAGAGTCAAGCGTATACACCGCACAATTCGGCATCGGCAATCCCATCTGGAACCGGCGGAAGGCTTTGATACTCTGACTATCCCTGGCGTTGAACCCCAGTAATTTCCAAGTCAGCATGCCAAACCAAATGCCGTGACCAAATAGCACCGAGTTATCCGGCAAAGCATCTAATTCGGAGGTGAACGCAGCAACCCTCTGCTCGAATTCAACGAAGGTGTCGGCGCACTTGCCCATGCGTTTAGTTGGATCTGCCGCTTGCCAATAAGCATCGGCAATAGGACGGCGCTGTTCGCCATTCATACCTTGTATCAACGCTGGATCGATACTCGATAATTCATTGAGCAACGGCTGAACTGTCGCTGGCATCGATACTTTTTCGCAAAACGGTTTGGCCGTTTCATGAGTCCGAACAAATTCGGATACATAAATCGCCGACGGTTGCAGTTTGAGCATATCAGCCAAAATCTTGGCCTGACGTATACCCAATTCCGATAGCGGAATGGCATCGTGTGCCATCGTGATACCGCCGGCATTCGCCGTACTTTGGCCATGACGAATAAAGGTGATGGTTTTCATAGATTATGGATCGTGTAAGAATTTTGGCTTGATCGGACTATCCGTTGGCTGGCTCTGACTACTGAGATCGGTGTGCCGAAAAAAATACTGCCGGCTACCATCGATCATGGGTCCTGAAACAGGTTGCACTGGCAGCGTTTTCAATAGCCATCGCGGCGCTCGTTTTAATGACCCGGCATATTCAGCCAATGAGATATAGGTGGCTTGAAATGCCTCAAGACTCGCTTGCGTGACTCGCCGACCGGGAAGATCGTCTTGGATAGTTGACAGCAATCCCAACTTCACCAAGTCGTAAGCCACCTGTTGTTTCAAACCGAGCCTATGTGCTGCCTCATCCACCGAGATACTGGCGCCGCCATCAAAGCGTTTTTCCACCAACCATTGGCGAGCCTTTTGCTCATCCAATAGGATATTCCCGAGCGGTACGGATTCAGTCGGTTTACCCACCAGCTCGAATTGATGTTCCAAAAGTGCCAGCACCAAAGCCTTTAATTCGCCATCGCGCAAATGCCAATGCTTGAGGAGGTGTCTTACACTGATTATCGGTGGCAAATGACTGGCTTCAGTACCGGCGAAAAACAGCCTTTGCACTTGTTGCCTGGGAATCAACCAAGTAGCGGCATTGCCGAGTTTTCTTGAAACCAGCGGCTTTAAGATGCCAGCCGAAATTAACGCCCTAACCCGACATTCCGGCAGTGCTAGTTGTTTGGCAGCCTGATCAAGGATGATACAGCTTTTAGCCAGAACCGCGATTTGCCCAAGACTCTGTTCATCCACTGAGCGCATCTTACGACCAGATGGCAATTCAATCTGATTTCCGGCAATGACTTCCGCTCGAACAAAATGGCGAACGGTCGACAAAGCCACACCGGCTTTTTTGGCCGCTTGTTTCAATGTCACGCGGGGATGTCTGGCAATCGTCTCTGGCTTAAACGCTCGGTGGCGTTTATTCACTACACCCGACCAATGCTTGTGCAAATAGCGCTCGAATTCGTCGCGCAGAAACTGGAAACAAGGGTCCGAGAGATCGCTATAAAGGACATGATACAGCGTGCCGAACGTATCGCGGATGCGTGTATTGTTCTTAACCTCAACTCCCGCCTGACATTGAATTGCAGTCAAAAGGGCATGGAAATTTTTCGGCCAATTGTCGAGTAAGCAACTTGCTTGCAGCATCAATGCAAAGGCCGTATCCAGTTGATGCATGTTTCCGAGCTTTCCCGGCTTACTGGGCTGGCAGGTTTCCGAGAACTGGCCCAAGTAACTGATCAATCTCAACCATTCCGGCAGCGACAGGGAGGGGAAGCTCCGCAATACCGATGTACCGGCAATTGCGGCCTCAACCGCCTGGCTGAGGCACACTAATGAGTCATGAGCCACCTCTTGCCCCTGGGTACCGGCAAGCCATGCTCCGCAGTCACATTGCTCGAAGTTCACTCGGTCTAGGCGCTGAACACTGCCGCAATTGGGACACCGGTCCTGTAGCTGGACAGCATGACGACTGCAGACACAACTAATTTTTAACAGCCATGATCCGCGAATATGGGCCGATTCGTGAAGACAGCGTGAACACCAGCGTAAATGGCTATGATTGAAGTCAGAGATGGCTAGCTCGTCCGAAAGCTCGGACGAGCCCCAAAAGCTCGGGTAAGGACCAAACAGAACCAGCCTTTCCTCCGTTAACAAGCCCAATGCTTGGCATAGCCCTTCAAAACTGCCGAATGTCTTTCCTAACTGTCGTAAGCTCTCATAACCGTTTGCTCGGGCCACTCGCATTAGAAAACCCACGGTCGCTTCGCCGTCAATGGGACGCGGACGCATGGGTAAGGTACAGTAAGTCGCAACGTTCATCATCGACGGGTCATGTCCTCCCGTCTCGCTCTACACTCACGCAGGAACCTATCCTCGGCATAAGGCGCTAACACCCGCTCCAAGTTATGTTTCAATGTGATGGGCAATTCAGGAAAAACCATAAATGCCACTTTATTGGTCGACGAGAATGAATAAGGCATGACGGGCTCTGTAGGTACAGTGGTCATCTCTAGCCCGCAGAAGCATCTCCAATCGGTTAAAAGCCGGCGCCAGGAAAAATTACTTAAACAGTTTGGGCAACGGGTAACCAACTTGCAGACATGAAGCGGACATACCTCAACTTTGAGGTATTCCCATAATTCGTAATAAAAACCAGACTCATTCAAGCATGTTGGACAAAAACCAGCTGGCTGATGACTTCGCTCAATCCTATATGCCATAGTTTCAGATCGATTTGAATCCATATGTTGGCGAACTCGAATCCAGCCAAAGCGATCAAGGGTGGCAACATTGCCAAAGATCGATTGTGTGGCCTTGAAAGCCTCATCGAAGTCTTCTGCCCAGCCTCGTGATAAGGTACGTATCCACTTATTGGCGGTGTAAGGTATACGATACCCATTGACACTATAAAACCGGTAAACATACCCCATCAGACTTTCCCCTGGCGCTACCTGAGGTCGAACCGGATAGTCGTTAAATGGAATCAACATGCCGCCTCCTTGCGGACCTTACGAGCACTACTGAAATTACCAGATTCGAACGGCTCATTACCCCGATCCAGGCGGCGAAACTCGAAAGCAGGATTGAAAGGATTTAGCTTGCCCACACCCTCCCACCATATTTCCTCGGTAAAGGCTTGTTCCAGCAGTGTTGGGCCAATCTCCACTATTTCAGTTTCCAATGCGAGCCGCAACGCGGATGCCAAGAGTTTTTTGATATACGCAACACGACCATCACTGGCGTAGTGTAGACGCATACCCAGTTCATCCCAGCCATACCGACCACACAACAATGGTAATGGCAAGCAGGAGCCCAGAGATCGGAACAGTTGGAGGCATTCGGCATGGATGGAATTTTTGTCACTTTGGCCCAAAGCCAAACGAATACGCCGCGAAAAGCGTCGCCGTAGTTGTTCGTTAACTTGTAAGATTTGTTCGAGGCGAGGCAGACCAAGAAACACGGTCGGCACGCCGGTCTGATCGATTAACGATTTTAACCAGTCACCCACCATGTAATGCGTGGTGGCTCTGCCTCGGTCGTGAATATGCTGGGCTTCGTCGAACAAGATCATTTCCACCCGGCAGGCGCGGCATAACTTAATTACCCGCGACGTTTTCGCCGACACAGTTCCGGTGGTCGCAGCCGGATCACCCAGTTTTTCAAGCATGGCCGAGGCCACGCTTGAAATAGTAGCCGCCGAGGGAACCGACACAATCAGTACCGGTGTAACATCCCGATCAGGCAACGTAAATTTGGAATATTGCTGCTCGATCCAGCGGCAGAGACTGCTTTTTCCGGCACCGCTTTCACCCAGCACTAGCAAATGCTGGGCAATGCCCGTCTCGCGAAACAGCGCAAGATTCGCTTTAACCGCATCAACCGCGACGACAAAGGGTGGAAAGGGAATGTACTCTTCATCAAAACGTTGTAACTCGTCGAAAATTTCTTTGAAATTCATGCTAATCATCCTTTGGGCGCTTAATTTGGAACGATTTGATGATGTCCTCTGACTTCGTCTCCGCATTCTGGTCGACATCTGAGGACGGTGTTGATTTGGTGGGCTTGATTACCTCGGCTGAATCCTGATTAGCGATGGTTGATGGCTCCGATCCACTGGGTTTACTACTACTGATCCCCCGTAAAGCCGCACTACGACGTCTTGCGCGGTGTTTGCGGTTAGTCATTAACGTTTCAATGGCTTGTGCCAGTTCATATCGAGCCCGTTCGAGAGCAACTTTATCGATAACTTCCGCTCCTTGCTCCCGCAGATGTTGACGAATAAATTCGTTTTGTTTGACGGTGAGTCCATGAGCAAACTCGTAATCGAGTGCCTTTACCGTAACCGGCTCGGCATCATTGGGGCCCCAGACCTGGATTTCACCCAAGTCTTCTGGGTCGTAGACCAACCGAACTTTCACCCCTTCACCAAATCCACGCAGGATGGGACCGAGCTCATCGCCGCTGTAGCGGATGCCATGCAGGAAAATGCCATCGCGTCGTAATGAACGCTCTTCAACTAACCCAATTCGGCGCTGCAAAGTACACAGATCATCAGGCAGTATCGGTTCATAATGCGCAATACTTTCTTGCCAACGAGCCCATGGCGTTGTTTTACCGAGTCCTCGATGTTCGTCCTGGGCATAAACATCGACTACCCACTTTTCGAAGATTTGCTTAAATTCCGCAAAGGTTAACAACGCCGCTTTTTGTGGATCGTAATCGCCGCGCAGATAAAATTTGGCGAAACTGGTACCAGGCAGCTGATGAGCAAAGAAGTAGTTGATCGTTTTTAAATGGCGCTCGACCACCCCTTTGAAGCGTGGTGCGTGCTTCGGACAGTATTGAATACGAATTCCCAAGTCGTAAGCCACACTTTCCAGGTCATTGCTATGGAATTCCAAGCCATTGTCGACCACCATGACTTCAGGAAGACCGTAACAAGACCAGGCATTGACGATTTTTAGGTTTGGTATGACCGGAGCTGCCAATTTTTTGGGCAGAATGGCATGCCGTAATGCCCCCATCACCGCCGCAGTCGAAGGGCTATCGAAACTCAAATAGTACCCAAGCAACATCCGGCTATAGTGGTCGATAATCACGGTTAGCGTTGGCCTGCCGAGAGGTAGCCAAGTTCTTTCGTCAATGAGGAATAGATCGAGCGGTGTATGATCGATTTCAACACGCTCAAGGATACGAGAGGTTTTTACACCGGCTTTGCCGATCCTAAAACGCCTATCGGCAGCCGCCTTACCTTCCTTTAATACCACGAGTTCGTATGCCTCAGCACGCTCAACCAATCGGTATAGGGTACGTAAGGAAGGTGGTTTGATGGGTTCGCCTCCGATCGATCGCTGGTTCTCAATATCGATTTTGCCAAGTAAGCGCGTGTAAACACCACTGCATGTTGCCTGCGGTGAAGCTTTAAAAGCCTCCTCCAAAGCTTCTGCTACCAGTTGGAGAATACGATCATTTTGCCGCAACTCTTTGGGACCACGAAGATCAATCCTCGGAATGATCGCCCGCGGGTCATTTACTGATTTAAATCGACGATACCAACGATATACGGTAGTTACGCCCGGCGGGGTTAAATCTCCGATTTCCGTAGCGGCCTGCCCAATCAACGGCTTCAAATACTCCGGTGTAAAAATCGGATTACCATTATCGAGAATACTTTCAAGATAATGTTTACGCCGCTTCACGGCGTTTCTGACGCCTTCGGATAGTTCATCGAGCGGTCGTGAAAATGAAGGTACTAACGAGGTAGTAGCAGAAGCAGTATCAATAGTCTTCGCGGAAATTTTGCCTGCCCCATACTCAGTGAGCAGTTGCTCACGACCGATCACCGAAAAATGGCCGTCATTCATGCGTTCCAACAGCAAATCTCCATTCGGTTGGATACGATCAATTCGATAATCGGTACCGTTCCAATTAAAAACCCTGTTCTTGTGCAATGCAAAACCAGCCATTGTCTGCCTCCATATTCAATTCTATTAAAGTTTCTTGAGAAATCGGCTGATCCAAGGAACAGCGCAGATGTCCGGCCAATAACAAACTGTAGGGATCAATGCCCCCGACATCTGATAAATTTGATGCCACCGTCAGCGATAACGGCAGGCAGTTGCGATATCTATTGGTGGCAACAGTCATTGCGTCTGAGGTCGGTGGGATACGGGAAGCCCGGTGATAAATCCACCGCAAATTGGATAAACGCGGCTCCTGCCGAATGACTTGATCAGTCAAAATGACGAAAGCGGTTTCCGAGCGGCGCATGTACTCTGTCACACGGTCGAGTTTGTGCTGCACATCGTCATGCTTAAGACTGCTGACCGGTTTGACTTCGATGAATACAATTTCGCCGGTGCTCAACACCAATTCAAAATCCGGCGTATATCGCCGCAATCGAGCGCCGTCTGGATAGTTGATCGTTTTTGGTTGTTCTCGGTATCGAACGATACGAGGGGAAGTCTCGAAGAGGTAAATGGCTTCGAGCTCTAACAAGCCTTCATGGTGGACCATCCGGCCATTTTTGCGGCTGGGGAATTTACCGCGAACAATGCCGCCTGATGGAGTGATGACATTCCGGGCTCGGCGATGATTATCACCGGATGGCTTCACACCACGCCAGCGCCCTTGCCAAAGATTTGAGGACATATTAGTCTCCGTTAACCTAATTTCAGGGCGCATAAATCCTGCGCCCTGAGTAATGCGTTTAAAAAATGGTTCGCATAAACAGGCCGCAGGCTTGACACCCGCGATATTTAGATCAACAATGAAACTGTCTGGATTGCCAAATTCTCGACGGTTTCATAAAAAAGCTTAGGGCGCCAACCCTAGGCTTTTTGTTTTTCTAAGCCTGTGTTTCAGTCAAAACAGATTACTTAGGTCATATCTTTTTCTCCTTCTTCTGGTAAATGTGTTTGAGGATTGGACATACGCTGCTTTGCCAACCAGCGTGCAACATCAATCGTTAACGCAAAATGACCACTACGTCCTTCAATCTCAAATTCCGGTACCGACACACGTTTCCGTAATCGGGCTTGCCGATAAGCGCCTGGACTCGCATAACCCAACACTTTCCACAGATCCCGACTTGTCAACAATGGTCCGTACAATCGGATTAAATCATCCCGTATTTCCTGTGCTAATGGTTCGGTAACGTTGGTTTGCATGTTGCGCCCAGTAACGTGAAGTCGTTTTGAATAAGCGTACAATAATTGGATTACCTAGCTCAAAGGAATGATTTTTGGGTTATAAACCTATAAATTAAATATTTATCATACACTTACAAATAAATCCTTATTTTAGCCGCAACTACGGCTAAAATTTTTATGCCTACTCGTCGATCAATTAATAAAAAAATACCAAGGGCCAGCGATCAGCTTGAAATCTTTCGTGTGCGTTTTTGGTACGAAGGAGTACAGATTGGATTGGGCTACACTCAGGCCAAACAGGTGGAACGCTATTTTGGACTCAAGGAAGACCCTAATTTCATGGAAAAGGATCCGCCAGGTAAATGGAATCGTTATAAGTTAGGCAAGACCACCCCTCAACCTCGCCTGGTCAGCACTGTAGACAAAGAAATCGAAGGATCAGCGCGGGAAATCAATCACCCGCTATGGAAAGTGCTCGGTCTGTACGGTAAAGGCTTAAGAAATCTTGACGAATATTTCAATGAACTTGATTCGGAAGTCAAAGCGATTGTGTTTAGTCCAAAAATACGGTGTCCTGCGGAGCAAATCTTAAACGAAAAGTTCTCTTTAATCTTTTATCGAAAACTTGTCAGGGTCGGGAATTTAGACAGCCTGACCGCATTAGTCCTGTATTGGCATAAAGCACAGCTAAAAAATAACATTGGTCATACTCATTATCTAGCTCGCTTTATATTCGACGTTTTACTGATCATCGGCAATGAATTCTGGCTTAGAGGATTAATCAAAGAATTTCCTGATTACCCACGACCCTCAGCAACTTACGAGCATCCTGCTAGTCCAATGAAAGCTATGAACTGACAGGAGATCGTGGCATGAAAAAGAATCCGATCCAATTTCAAAAAGGCTTTAG